>QJWD01000069.1 GCA_003235465.1 Nitrospirota bacterium
ATTTTCCGCCATCCGGTTTTAGCGGCCGGCGCACAACATCTTGAAATAAATGTGATTTGACCCAGTGGTGGATTTTCACCACGTCGGCGGATTTTAGCCATCTCCCCGGGCCAGGGGCTTAATTATTTCCTAGTGAACTTTATGAAATACGACCTGGATTACGTGCTGGATAGTGCCCTCGACGGCATCTTCATCGTCTCCGAGGATCACCGGCTGGTGCTGTTCAACCGCGCGTGCGAGGAGTTGTTCGGCGTATCGCGCGATCAAATTGTCAACCGCGCCTGCTGGAAGCTGGCGGATTTCAAAACCACCTGGAGGGAAGAACGCGCGCGCGCCGGCGAGGGCATCGCCTACGGCGAGCTGGCGAGCAAGAAGGAGCGCATGGTGCTGGCGCACAAGGCCGGCCAAGAAGTGTGGGTGGAAACCATCTACACGCCCATTTACGACCCGGAAACTGGCGGCATCGCCTACGTCATGGGGGTGATCAAGGACATCAGCGAGCAGCGGCGGCTCGAGGAAGAGCGCGCGCGCCTGCGCGAGCAGCTCGGCAGCCTGCGCGAGGCGCTGGAAAGGAAATACGATTTTTCCGAAATCGTCGGCCGCTCGCCGTCGATCATGAAAGCTCTCAAGCTGACCGCCGATGTCGCGCCGACGAACACCACGGTGCTCATCCTGGGTGAAAGCGGCACCGGCAAGGAGCTTCTGGCGCGCGCCATCCACTACAACAGCCCGCGTTCCAGCGCGCCGTTCGTGCCGGTCAATTGTTCGGCGTTTCCCGACACGCTCATCGAGAGCGAACTTTTCGGCCACGAGAAAGGTGCGTTCACCGGAGCGGAGAAAGCCCGGGCGGGAAGGGTGCGCAGGGCCGAGGGGGGGACGTTGTTCCTGGACGAGATCACCGAACTCAGCCCGCCCGCGCAGGCCAAGATTCTGCGGCTGATTCAGGAACGCGAGTTCGAACCTTTGGGATCCGAGCGGACGGTGGACGCCGATGTCAGGTTGATCGCCGCCACCAACAAGGATATCGAGGCAGAGGTGCGCTCGGGGAGGTTCCGCGAGGACCTATATTACCGCCTGTGCGTTTACCCGGTGACCCTGCCGCCTCTCAGGGACAGGCCGGAGGACCTGCCGGTGCTGGTGGACTTTCTGATCCGCAAATTCAACCTGGAGATGGGTAAAAACCTGAAGGGCATGTCGGCGGAGGCGATGCGGGTGCTCGCGGGTTATGCCTGGCCGGGGAACGTGCGCGAACTGCAGAACGTGATCGAGCGGGTGACGATCTTAAGCAAGGGGAACGTCGTCGAAGTGGAGAACCTGCCGACCTACCTCAGCACCCGCGACCCGGCTTCGAGTGAAAAGCCGCCCGGAACCGGCGGGCGTCCACCGGAAAAAGATTCCCTGGAAAGCCGGGTGCGGCGGCTGGAGAACGAAGCCGTGGTTGCCGCGCTTAGGACATCGGGCTACAACAAGTCGCGCGCGGCGAAAAAACTGGGGCTAAGCCGCTCCACCTTCCGCTACAAGCTGTCCAAGGTTCCGGGGAAAGGGTTCGCCGGTCAGTAGAGCAGGTAGCCGGCGCGCAGCTTGAGAAAGGCCTCGCGGTCTTGCTGCCAGGAGGCCTCGATGGCTTCGAGGGAGGCGCCGCCCGGCAGGTGGCGAGTTCGTAAATCCGGGTTGCCGTAGAGCAGGTCGATGGCCGGCCGGTCGCTCACGAATTCGTAGGGTTCGCTTCGCCAGGCGAAGGCATCGGGGTATTCGTCGTAAATCGCGCGGATCACGGCGATGCCGCTGAGCAGGGGCTTGAAGCGGGCGCGGTCGGTGACGTGGAGCTGAACGCCGCCCAGGACTTCCCCCTGGCCCTTGTGAAACACCGGCTTGAATTGATGCGGCCGGAAGAACACGCCGGGCAGGCCCGTCTCGGCAAGCCTGCTTGCTAGCCGCCAGGGGTCGATGTAGGGCGCGCCGACCTGCTCGAAGGGCAGGGTGGTGCCGCGCCCTTCGGAAAGCTGGGTGCCTTCGATCAGGCACATGCCGGGGTAAACGGTTGCCGTGGCCAATGTCGGCATGTTGGGCGACGGCGCCACCCACAACAGCCCCGTATCCTCGTAAGCCATGCCGCGCTGCCAGCCCTGCATGGCGACAACTTCGAGATCGCAGCCGATTCCGAAGGAGTCGTTGAACAGGAGCGCGAGTTCGCCCACCGTCATGCCGTGCCGGTTCGGCAAGGGGTACTGGCCGACGAACGAGCGGTAGGCGTCATCGACAAGGTTTCCCTCCACCAAAAGGCCGCCCAGGGGGTTCGGCCTGTCGAGCACCACCATTCGCACGCCCGCCTCGCGGCACGCCTGCATGCAGTTGGCGAGGGTGTAGATGAAGGTGTAGTAGCGCGAGCCGATGTCCTGAATGTCGAACACCAGGTTGTCGAGGTCTTTCAGGCCCGAGGATTCGGGCGTGAGGCTTTCGGCCTTTTGGCCGTACAAACTCTGGATGGCGAGGCCCGACACCGGGTCCCTCGCGTCGGCGATGGCGATCATGTCCTGGTCCACGCCGTAGAGGCCGTGCTCGGGGGCGAATAACTTGGCGAGCGGGTGGCGGCGGTTCGCGTGGAAATGGACGATGCTGTGGATGCCGTCGCCGGCGAGGCTCGTGTGGTTGACGACGAGCCCGAGGCGGCCGGGTTTCATATATTTTTCGGGGTGTGCGAGCAGCCGGTCGAGGCCGCTTTTGACCTTTGTCACGGGGTTGCCTTTCAGCGGCCGGAGGGCCTCGTCAGGATGGCGCGGGGAAGCGGTAGCCCTTGGGAATGACGATGATGCCCGATTCGTCGTCGACGACAAACCGCGCCTTGTCTTCATCCAGGTTGTAGCCGATGGTGGTTCCCGCGGGCACGTCGACATCCTTGTCGATGATGGCCATGTTGATCTTGCAATTCTTGCCTATCCGCACCCGGTCCATCACCAGGGTGTTGATGACCGCCGCGCCGGAGTCGATATGGACGGAGCGGCCGATCACCGAATCCTGCACGACGCCGCCGGAGATGATGCTGCCCTCGGCAACGATGCTGTTGACCGCCTGGCCGCGGCGTCCGTCTTCGGCGAACACGAACTTGGCGGGCGGGCCGTCGTAGGTGGCGGTGCGGACCGGCCAGAGGTTGTTGTACAGGTTGAAGGTGGGCTTGATGTTTCTTAGGTCCATGTTCGCTTCCCAGAACGCGCGGATGGTGCCGACATCCTTCCAGAAGCCGATCTCCTTGGTGCTCGAACCCGGAACGCGGTTGGTGCGGAAATCGTAGGCGAACACGCGGCTGGTTTTGTAGATGCGGGGCAGGATGTCCTTGCCGAAATCGTGAGTGGAGTTTTCCCGCGCCGCGTCCTCGTAGAGGATTTTGATCAGGAAATTGGCGTTGAAGATGTAGTTGCCCATCGAGGCGTAGGCCTCGTCCGGGTTGCCGGGGATGGGTTTCGGGCGCGCGGGCTTCTCCTGAAAGCCGGTGATCCGGTTCCTCTCCTCCACCTTGATGACGCCGAAGGCCGAGGCCTCGCGGATCGGCACGGGCAGGGCGGCGATGGTGACATCCGCCTTCTTTTTGAGGTGAAAGGAAATCATCTGCTGCAGGTCCATGCGGTAGATGTGGTCCGCCCCGAACACCGCGACCAGGTCGTAGGGGTGGCCCTCGATCAGGTTGATGTTCTGGTAGATGGCGTCGGCGGTGCCCTGGTACCAGCTGTCCCCGGTGCGTTTTTGCGCCGGCACGGGAAGAATGAAATGGTCCGGAATGATGGAGCTCAGCCGCCACCCTTCCTGCAAGTGCTCGGTGAGCGATTGCGACTTGAACTGGGTGAG
>QJWD01000042.1 GCA_003235465.1 Nitrospirota bacterium
ATCGTATCCACCCGAAAGACTTTTTAAATAACTCCTTATAACCGTTAACCCCGCTGATCTTGGCGACCAATTCGTCGTGATTTTTAAAACCGTGTTCGACGGGATTGACGAAAGGCCCTATGGACTGATCCTCAAGCGTCACCGACCGACCATCCCAGAATTGGAGTGTTCCGAAAGCCCTGTTGATTGATGTGAGGGCGCTTCGATCTCCCTTTAGGCCGTTTATGCCCGCTGAAACAGGCTTGCCGTCGGTAAAGGCGCGTTCTGGCAAGTGACAGGTGGCGCAGGCAATGGTGTCGTTAGCCGAAAGCCGCTTATCAAAAAAGAGAAAACGGCCCAGATTAACCTTGTCTTCGGTCATGGGATTGTCCTTAGGAACCAGAAACTTTTCCTCATCGAGACCCAGTGGAATTTCCGGCGTGGCATCCTTCGCAAATGCCGTGACGCTTCCCACCAATATATCCGCAAGGAAAAATAATCCCAGACTGACAGCAAACAGGCCCTCGAAAAATTTTGCAGATCGACTAATTATCATTTGCGGTCTCCTTAAATGTAACGCAACATCATGGGCAGCCAGGCTCATGAGTTGCGCGTTAAAATAGCAATTGGATTCAACTTGAAAGATGGCTGCGGAGCATCCAGGCGGTTTTCTCGTGCACCTGGGTTCTCTGGATGAGCAAATCCGCCGTGCCTTCATCGCCGCCCGCCTGCGCCTTCTCGATTGCGGCCCGGGCGGTGAGGATCACCGTTTCGTGTCCTTTGAGGAGGTCCGCCACCATGTCCATGGCTTCGGGCACCCCGTCGGTTTCCTCGATGGCGCTCAAGCGGGAGAACGCCTTCCACGACCCCGGCGCGGGGTGCCCTAGGGCGCGGATGCGCTCGGCAAGTTCGTCCACCGCCGCCGCCATCTCCGTGTACTGGGTTTCGAACAGGGTGTGGAGCGGCTGGAACATCGGCCCCGTGACGTTCCAGTGATGATGATGGGTTTTGAGGTAAAGCGTGTACGTGTCCGCGAGGACGCGCGACAAAGCGTCCGCGATTGTCTTGCGGTGCTTCTCCTGGATTCCAATATCGATTTTCATGATGTACCTCCTAATTATCAATAAAGGCTGGTTGGAATTGATTTCATACTCCATATGCGTAATGTAAGCGCTTTTCATTGATAGATCAAATCGATATAATTTATAATCTAATAGATGATATTTATCACTCTCACGCAGCTCGAATACCTCTCCGCCGTCGCCCGGCACGGCCACTTCGGCCGCGCCGCCCGCGCCTGCCATGTCAGCCAGCCCACTCTCAGCATGCAGGTACACAAGCTCGAGGAACAGCTCGGCGCACTCGTGTTCGACCGCTCATGCCAGCCCATTCGAGCCACGCCTCTCGGCCGCCGCATCGTCGAGCAGGCCCGCGCTGCCCTCAAGGAGGCCGCCCGCATCGAAGAACTCGTCACCGAGGAACGTGAAACCCTCGCTGGGAATTTCCGGCTCGGCATCATCCCGACCCTTTCTCCCTATCTGCTGCCCCTGTTCCTCAAGGACTTCGTCGATCAATACCCCGGCGTGAACCTCAAGGTCGAGGAGGCGCAAACCAGCGTGCTGCTCGAAAAACTGAAAGACGACCGTCTGGACGCCGGCCTCATGGCCACCCCGGTCAACCGGCCGGGCATCGTCGAGCGGCCGCTCTTCCTGGAGCCGTTTGTCGTTTACCTCCACCCCGGCCATCCGCTGGCAAAGTTGAAAACGGTGCCGGAAAAGGAGCTCGACCGGGAAGACATCTGGCTCCTGAACGAGGGGCACTGTTTTCGCGAGCAGGCGCTTCTCATCTGCGGGCAGGCCGGGCGCGCGCGGGAACGGGGAATCGAATTTGAAAGCGGAAACCTGGAAACGCTCAAGCGGCTGGTGGACCAAAATTTTGGCTACACGCTGGTGCCGGAACTTTCCACACTGGGCATGAACGCGAAAGATAAAATGAAGTGCCTGCGTCCCTTCAAGACGCCCGGGCCCAAGCGCGAGGTGAGCTTGGTGTTCACCCGCCACTTCGTCAGGGAGCGCCTGCTGAACGCCCTCGCCGGAGTGATCCAAAGCCGCCTGCCCAGGGAACTCGCCCGGCCGGAGAAAAATCCGCGCATCGTTCCCATTCCCTCACTCGGGTGATGGGGCGGGGCCGAGGAGACGGATCAGGTTTCCCGCCGCATAAGTCCGCACCACTTCCAACGGGTCGTCCAAGGCCGCGAGAAGAAGGGGGAACGCCTGCGAGCCGCCCATCATCCCCGATGCGCGCACGGCGGCGGTGCGCACGCGGCTGTTGCCATCCCGCATGGCGAGGGCGATAAGTTCGGCGCGGCCGGGGATGTCCACCTCGCCGAGCACGCGCGCCGCGGTGCTGCGGACGCCGAAGTCGGCATCCTTAAACGCGGCTTCGAGCACGCCCGGGCAGCCGTCGGAGTTCATCCGCCTGGCGGCGACGGCGGCGGCCACGCGCACCATGGCGTCGCGGTCGGCGCAGAGGATTTCCACCCCCTTGAACGGCCTGCCGCCTGTCATGGTGGCGATCACCAGGATGGCCTGCGAGCGCACGGAAGGGTTCTTATGATGGACGAGCTTGAGGAGTTTGGGCGCCATCGCCGGCCCGGCCAGGCCATCGAGAGATTTCAGGCTGTAGTAAACCGTCTCGTCTTCCGGGTCGGCCAGCCTGTCCACGAGGAGCGCTAGGGCTTCCGGGCTGCCGATTTTTCCCAGGTGTCCGAGCGCCTGGTAACGTTCGCCGGGCCGCCGGCCTTTTAGCGCATCTTCGATGAGCGCCAGATTTTTCTTTTCACCGAGACGCACGAGAGCCGCCGCGGCGGCGATGCGCTCGGGCGGGTCCGCCGCGTCGAGATGCGGCGTGATGAGTTTTATCGCCTCCGGCCCAGAAAGCTTGCCGAGCATTTCGATGGCGGAGGAACGCACCCAAATGTCGCTGTCTTCCATCAGGCCGAGGGCGAGGCCGCGAGCCTCGTCGCGCGACACCTTCTCCATGGCCTGCAGGGAAAACAAACGCGCGGTGGGGTAGACGTCGGCGGCGGTTTTTTTCAGGAGCGGGATCAACGCGGCGCTTTTGGATTCGCCGGCGGCGCGGGCCGCGGCGCTGCGGATGAAGGCGTTTTCATTTTTCGCCGCCGCTTCCAGGATCTCCAGCGAGCGCGTGCGGAGCTTTGCAAGCGCCGCGTCCGGCCGTTCAACCGCCGCGGCCCAACCCGGGTGCAATAACGACGCGGCATAGAGCGCCAGGGCAGCAATCGCGTTCCGCGCCACCGGGCCGCGTACGTCGCGGGCCATCACGATGCCACCCCCCCTGCGTGCCGCTCAAGGATTTGCCGGTAGCGCTCGGCCTCGTCGAGTTTGCCTCGCTTTGTGAATCCCGCTATCAGCACCGCGCATTTATTGACCAGCTCATCGGCGGCCAGCCGACGCTTCGGTTCGCTAAGCGCGGGGTCCTCCAGGAGTTTCTCCAATGCGCGCACGCGCCAGCGGTCCATGCCCCAGTGTTTTCTCGACAACTGGTCGGCGTGACCGCCGCGTTTCACAATCAACTTCTCGGCGATGAAGTGCACGGGGAAACGGGAGGCGATGCGCAGCCACAAGTCATAATCCTCGCACACCTCCAGGCCCTCGTCGAAGCCGCCGACCTCATCGAGCACCTCCGCCCGCATCAGCACCGAAGACGGGCTGACGATGCAAAGTGCGAGCGAACGCTCGAAAATGTCGCCGGAAAGTTTCCTGTGCTTATTCATCGGGTTAACGCGTACCCCGCGGCGGATCCAGATTTCATCGGTGTAGCAGACGGAAGATTGAGG
>QJWD01000397.1 GCA_003235465.1 Nitrospirota bacterium
GTCCTTGGTGAAGAGCCCGAGGCGGGCGCTGGGGAAGAGACGGATGCCGGTGGCGATGAAGGCGGCGACGAGGATGAAGAAGAGGAGGATGAATAAGCACCGAAGCTGAAAACCGTTGCAATTCAGCCCGCGCTTGTTATCTAATATTACAGGCCATGCGGGAGGCCCCACCCAGGGGCGCCGCCCGCTTCGCCGGAACTGATTATTTTAACCGCGAGAGCAAGACGTCATGGAAAATTCAGGACTGGAAAATTTTCTTCTGATCGCCACCAAGCCGGACAACATTCCCATCGGCACCATGCTGTTGTTCGTGGCCTTCGTGATGTGGGTCGCCGTCAAGCAGATGGTGGTTCACGACCGTTTGATCAAGGAAAATAAAAAAGAAAAAATCTGGGATGAAATGATCAAGTAAGTGGCCATATTCCTCATTGCCTTTGTTTCATTCGTCATCGGCATCGTTCTTATCGCCCTGCTCAAAAACGCATCCCCCCCGCCTCCGCAGGAGCAGGTCAAATTCCAGGGAGACAAGCCGCTTTACCTGACCGACCCCGAAGCCTTCAAGGCGAAATGCCTCCAGTTCCTGGAAAAGTTCAACCTCGAATACGAGCACTCCGTCTGGGCCAACGACCAGGAACTTGAAATCATCATGAACGATGTCACGCCCGTCGTCGGCGGGACGTACCTCGCCCTCTGCATTATCGACCCGCCGAACGACACGGTGGATGTCATCAAGGTCAAGGGCTTCCTCGACACGGTGAAGGGGGAGGGGGCCTCGCGCGGCATCTTCATCACCACCGGCTATTTCACCCACGACGCCATCCGCACCATCGAGGAGGAGCCGGTGGAGCTCGTCAACGTCGCTTCATTTCTTTCCTACCTGCGTAAATTCGGCATCGCCGACTGACCCTGTTTAGCCATCCTCCACCGGGAAGGTTGAATCTTATTATTTTAAAAGGGTTTGCTCCTGTGCTAACATTGAAAAATGAAAATTCGTGAGATGCTCGACCGGGACAGCCCGACATTTTCGCTTGAATTCTTCCCTCCCAAAAGCGAAGACGGTTTTCAGCAACTATTCAACACCATAGAGAATCTGCGCAACCTCAAGCCCGATTACGTGTCGGTCACCTATGGCGCCGGCGGCAGCACGCGCAGCCGGACCCTTGAGCTTGTCAGCCGCATCAAATACGACATCGGTTTCGAAACCATGGCCCATCTCACCTGCGTGGGGCACGACAGGGATGAGCTGGAATCCATCCTGAACCACCTGGAGGAGGAGGGTATCGACAACGTTCTGGCGCTGCGCGGCGACCCGCCGCAGGGCGAGGATCGCTTCGTCAAACCCGTGGGCGGCTTCGAATACGCCAACCAGCTTGTCGAGTTCATTAAAAGCAAATATTCGTTCTCCATCGGCGTGGCCGGCTACCCCGAGGGGCACGTCGAGTGCCCAGATAAAACCCAGGATCTGATCAACCTGAAACGCAAGGTGGACGCGGGGGCCGATTTCATCGTCACGCAATTGTTTTTCGACAACCGCTATTATTACGACTTCATGGACAAATTGCGCGCGATGCGAATGGATATTCCCGTCATTCCCGGCATCATGCCCATCATCAACGTCAGACAGATTCAACGCTTCACCAAAATGTGCGGCGCAACCATTCCCGAGGAACTCACCGTGGCGCTGGAGAGGATTCAGGACGACAGCGAAGCCGTCGGCCAGGTGGGCATCGAATACGCAACCAGACAATGCGAGGACCTGCTCAAGCAGGGTGCTCCGGGGATTCACTTTTACACCCTGAACCGCTCGCCCGCCACCCTCGCCATTATCGAGCACCTTTCAGGAAACGGATGATTCGTTGACCCACTGACCTCGCGGCCGCCGTGATCTTAATTCCCCTTATACTTCTGGCGCTTTCATTTGCGGTCGCCGCCCCGGCCTTGGCCGAGGAGGCGCCGCGCCCGGTGACCGAGGAAATGGTCCACGTGCCCGCCGGGGTTTATCAGCAGGGTTGCGATCGCTTCGGCCCGCAGCATGGAGCCCCGGCCCACCGGGTTTACCTCGATGCCTTCATGATCGACAAATACGAAGTGACGAACGTCCAGTTCGAAAAGGTATTCCCCGAACACAAGCTCAGGCGCAGCATTTTTTCAAAATGCGACCGCTGTCCAGTGTCGAAAGTGAACTGGTACGAGGCGGCGGATTATTGCCATCTCGTGGGCAAGGCGCTGCCCAGCGAAGCGCAGTGGGAACGCGCCGCGGGGGGAAAGACCGGCTGCGATTTTCCCTGGGGGCCCGAATTCGTGCGCGAGGAGGGCAAGGCCAGGGGTGGCTACACGCTGCGCGACGGGGCCCTGCCCGTGGGCAGCCACCCGCCCAACAGCCTGGGGCTTTACGACATGGCCGGGAACATGTGGGAATGGGTGAGCGACTGGTTTTCCATCGACTATTATTACCTCGGCAATCTCTATAACCCGCGCGGCCCAACCGACGGCATCATGAAAGTGCGGCGCGGCGGCTCCTGGTCCGACAGCGTGAAAGCGATGGCCGCCGGCTACCGCGACTGGAGTTACCCGCTCTCGCGCGGTTTCAACGACATCGGCTTCCGCTGCGCCATCACACTCAGAACGAACCCTTAAGAAAGCGATGATCACCCCCGCAAAGCAGGAATACATCAACCGGCTGGCGGCGGAGTGCCTCTCCGACGATGGCGAAGCGCTCGAGCTGATGGGGAAATTCATCGGCGACGAGGGCCTCGAGGCGTTGATGAACGCCGACGGGCTGGAGGACGTGGTCGATATGGACTTGTCCAAGAACTCCATCACCCACAGGGGTGCGCGCCACCTCGCGGAATGCAAGCGGTTTAAAAATCTGAAGCGGCTCTACCTGGGCGAGAACAGCATCGGCGACAAGGGCATCACCGCGCTCATGACCGCCGATTACCTTGAGGGCCTGGCGGTGCTCGATGTGCGCTTCAACGATTTCGGCCCGGTAGGCGGCTCGGCCATCGCCAATTCGCCGGCGTTTCGCAAGCTGCAGATTCTCATCCTGCAGGAGAACAACGTCGGTGATGAAGTCCTCATCGCTATCGCCAAATCCGCCACCTTCGCCAACCTGCGCAAGCTGAACGCCTACCGCACCGACATCACCCCCCGGGCGGTCAAGGTGGTGGCTCGCTCCAAGGTGCTCTCACGCCTCAAATATCTGAACCTGGCGCGCAACTACCTGTTTGAAGAGGGAGCGAAGGCCCTCGCCGCAAGCAAAACCCTGACCCAGCTGGAAACCCTCCTGCTGTTCGACACCGGCATCCGCGAGCCCGTCGCCCAGGCCATCGTCAAATCCCCCACCTTCGCCAAGCTCAAAACCCTGCGCATCACCTGATCTCCGGGTCCGCTTATTTTATTGACGGTTTCGGGCGACCGGCGTATAGTCCAGGCAAATATCCCTTTTTCAATACATGCCATTATCCTGTCGCCGGGACGGGCGCACCCGCCATCCTCACCGCTTAAGGTTCCCCCCGGTACAGAGCCATACTTGTCAGTCTGCACCAGGGTTGTTCGCATGCAGTGAGCGCCAACGCGGCACCGTGCCGCCGGCGCCGGGTTTCAACCTTTACAGGGAGGGCTGTTCATGTTTCATAATTCTTTAAAGAATCTTTTTTATATTATGCTGTGCACCTTGCTTTTGGGCATGGTTTCGGTGGCGCCCGCCCAGGCCGACGACGATGAAGCCATCGCCAAGGAAATCACCCTCATTCTCAAGGCTTCCAGGGCCGTGGTCGTGCAAAACAAGCCGATCATCAAGGACCCGCGGG
>QJWD01000086.1 GCA_003235465.1 Nitrospirota bacterium
TTTTTAAAAGCCCGGCCGCGAACCCTGTTTGCCACGGGCCCGCCGCGCCGCAACTTGGCGGACACCTTCTTGCGCGTGGACGTCTTTTTCTGCTTCATGCGAACCTTGCCGTCGAAGGCGCCGCTTGCCGCGAGGCGCGGGCTCCTTTATAATTGCTGTCAAGTCCTCTGGGCCGCCGAATCCCCGCCCGGCCCAGGCCATCTTATCATACGAGGTGATTCCATGACACGCGCCCCAAGCCCCCGCCGCCTGCCGCTCCTCCTCATGTTCGCCTTTGTGCTCGGCGGTTGCATGACCGGCAGCCACGGCCAGAAAACCGAAACCCTGCAAAAAAGCCTGCGCGTGTTCAACCAGCAGTTCGAAAGCAAGATGACCGACAACATCCTGCCCCTGGTCCACAAGGAAGCCCGCGAGGCCTTTGCGCTGGAGAGCCTGGAGTTCCGCGAACGGGTGACGTTCTACGAATCCACGCCCATTGATTTCCGCTATTACAAAGACGATCAGGAACTGAAAACCACCGCCGACGGCCCGGAGGAAGGCTACAACCGGGCCATCGCGAAAATCCGCTACCGCTTCGTGACCCTGCCCGGCAACCAGCTGAGAACCCTCGTGCTGGATCAGGAGTGGGTCTACGAAGACGAAAACTGGTTCGTCAAGCCGCAGATCAAGCCGTTCCTGAACTGACCGCTAGCCAGCCTCCGTCACCACCTCGAGCGGGCGGCCAAGCGCCACCGCATTTTTTCCCACCTTGCAGTTGATGCCGTAAAGCAAAACCCCCGCCTCCCGGGCCTCTCTTAGAGCCTGGCCGAAGGCCGGGTCCACGGCGTCGTTGGGCCGGATCTCGCGGGTGTCGGAACGTTGCGAAACGAACAGCACCGCGGCGCGCCCGCCGCCCTCGGCAAGCGAGGCGAGTTCCTTCAGGTGCTTGACGCCGCGCGCTGTCGGCGCGTCGGGAAACCGCCCCACCACACCCTCGACGAAGCTCACCGACTTGACCTCCACGAAGGTGCTTTCGCCGCCCGATTCGATGCGAAAATCGAGGCGGCTGACTCCCATTTTCACTTCGCTTTGATACCCCGTCACCGGCGCGAAAAACGGCAGGCTGCCTTCGGCCAGGGCGCGCTCCACCAGCACGTTGGCGAAACCCGGATACACAGACACCCAGATCGAACCGTGACGCACCAGCACGAGGCTGTAGTCGGTCTTGCGCTTGGGGCCGGGCCGGTGCACCAGGCGCACCTTGCGGCCCGGAATCATGAGACCGGGGAGGCGGCCGGGGTCCGGCACGTGCGCTTCGGTCTCCCGCCCGCCGATCAGCACGCGGGCAAGATAGCGGTTCGGGCGTTCGATGAATTCGCCGTCCACCACGTCGTCGCCGAGGCGAACGGGGGTGGGTGCGTTCACGGAAACGGGATCAATGGTGGCCCGCGTCGTGGCCGGCGTCCAGGTTGACGGTCTTTTCGAGGGTCAGCAGACGGTCGACGGAGGGAGAAACCCGGTCGATGAAGGGTTTGGGGTACAGGCCGATGAAGACGATCAGCACGCAGGCGGGAAGCAGGAGGCCCATCTCGCCACGGTCGAGGTCGGCAAGCGGCGGATTGTCACTTTTTTCCTGCATCGCCCCCTGAAACATGAACAGCATGTAGACGGCGGCGAACACGATGGCGAGCCCGCCCGCCAGCACGAACAGCGTCGACATGTCCGCAAGCATGGACGATGTCCAGACGCCCATCAGGATGAGAAACTCGCCGACGAAACCGTTCAGCCCGGGAAGCCCCAGGGCGGCCAGGGCGATGAGCATGAAGATGCCGTAGAGCACCGGCATCGCCGTGCCGAGGCCGCGGAAGTCGTTCAGGTTGCGCGTTCCCAGCCGCTTCTCCAGCATGCCGACGATGAGAAACAGCGCCGAGGCGATGATGCCGTGGTTAATCATCTGCAGCACGCTGCCTTCGATGCCCTGGCCGTTGTGCGCGAAAATTCCCAGCACGATGAACCCGAGGTGGCTGATGCTCGAATAGGCCACGAGCGCCTTCAGGTCCCTCTGAGCCACGGCGATCCACGCGCCGTAGATGATGCCGCCGGCGGCCGCGCAGCCGATGGCGATGGCCAGGCTCTCCACCGCCTCGGGAAACAGCGGCAGGCAGAAGCGGATGAAACCGTAAGCCCCCGTCTTCGACATCGCACCGGTGAGCATCACCAGCGCCGGAATCGGGCAGGCGACGTAGGCGTGCGGCAGCCAGCTGTGAAACGGGAACACCGGCACCTTGATGGCGAAGGCGAGAAAGAAGCACACGAACATCCAAAGCTGCGACGCCGGGTCGATATGCGTGTGCACAAGGGTTTCGATATTGAACGTCAGCTCGTGCGTGGCCTCGTAATGCACCAGCGTGATGGCGACGATGGCCACCAGCATCAGCAGGCTGCCCACCAGGGTGAAGATGACGAACTTGGTGGTCGCGTACACGCGCCGCCCCTCGCCCCAGATGCCGATGATGAAATACGTCGGCACCAGCATGAGCTCCCAGAACACGTAGAACAGGATGGTGTCGAGGGCCACGAACACGCCCAGCGTGCCCGCCTCGAGCGCCAGCATCAGCGCGAGGAAATTGCGCAGGTTGTCCTTGCGGTCGAGGGAGAAGAAGATCGCGATGACGGAAAGGAACGCCGTCAGCACCAAAAGCAGGACGCTGATGCCGTCCACCCCCACCTGGTAGCGGATGTTGAGGAGCTTCACCCACATCAGGGTTTCCGTGAACTGCATGCCCGCCTCCGCCTCCTTGAACCAGGCGAGGACGCCAAGCGAGATGAGAAAGCTGAGGCCCGAGGCCGCGAGAGCGACGGCGCGCGCCGTCGCCCGGTTCTCCTTGTCGATGAACAGGAGGCCGAGGGCGGCGATCAGGGGTATGAATACAATCAGCGACAGCATTTAACGCCTTCCGTTTACAGGAACACCACGAACATCAGAATGACCACCAACCCCGCGATCATGTTGATCGCGTAAGTGCGGACCTTGCCCGACTGCCACAGGCCGATGCCTCGGCTCACCCCGTGGACTTGCCTGCCCACCTCATCCACGGCAAAGTCCATCCCTTCCCGCTCGCCCTTTTCCTCGAGAAACCGGCCGATGGCCTTGACGGGGCGGACGATCAGGAAATCGTAAATCTCATCCACGTAATATTTGTTGAACAGCAGGTCGTAAATCGGCGCGAGCGCCTGCTTGGCGAATTCGAGGCGGTCCCGCCCGGTCATGTACAGCACGCCCGCAAGCGCGATGCCGATGAGCCCCGCCGACACCGCAATGGTCTCCAGCAGTTCGTCCTCCGGGTGCGCGGGCGCCTGGCCGAGCACCGGCGCGAGAAAATCGTCCACCCAGTGCGCGAGCCCGCCGGCGAGCAGGGCCAGCCCGGCAAGCAGAACGAGCGGCGCGGTGAGTGCGAGCGGCCCCTCGTGCGGGTGCGCCTCCGGGCTTCGAAGGCTGCCGCTAAAGGTATAGAAATAGACGCGGAAAATATAGAACGCCGTCATGCCGGCGGTGATGACGGCGATGCCCCAGAAAAAGAAATTGCCCATCTCACCATGCCACGAACTCAGGATGATGGCCTCCTTGCTGAAGAAGCCGCTGGTGAGCGGAAAACCCGCGAGCGCCAGCGCGCCGATCAGGAACGTGGCATGGGTGAGCGGCATCGAAGCCTTCAGCCCGCCCATGCGCCGGATATCCTGCTCGCCGTTCAGCGCGTGGATCACGCTGCCGGCGCTCAGGAACAGGAGCGCTTTGAAAAATGCGTGCGTCATCAGGTGGAACATGCCGGCGTGCGTCATCAGGTGAAACATGCCGGCGGAGAACACGCCGATGCCGACGGCGAGGAACATGTAGCCGAGCTGGCTCATCGTCGAATACGCGATGACGCGCTTGATGTCGTACTGCACCATGCCCATGGAGCCGGCGAAGATGGCGGTGATCACGCCGACGGTGGCGATGAAATACATGGTGTAAGGCGCAAGCTCGTACAGCACATGGCAGCGCGCCACCAGGTAGACCCCGGCGGTGACCATTGTCGCGGCGTGAATGAGCGCGCTGACCGGGGTCGGGCCTTCCATGGCGTCGGGCAGCCAGGTGTGAAGCGGCAGCTGCGCCGACTTGGCGAACGCGCCGACGAGCAAAAGCAGCGTGATGAGGAGCGCCGCGTCGTCGTTCGGCCTCAGGTTGGCCTGGGCGGCGGCGAACACGTCGAGGTAATTGAGGGTGCCGAAATGATCAAAAATCACGAACGCCGCGACCACCATGCCCACATCGCCGATGACGTTCATCACGAACGCCTTCCTCGCGGCCAGGACGGCGCTGGTTTTATCCCTCCAGAAGCCGATCAGGAGGTACGAGGCGAGGCCCACCAGCGCCCAGCCGACGATGAGGAAAAAGAAATCCGCCGCGGCGACGAGCACCAGCATCGAAAAAATGAACAGGTTGAGGTAGGCGAAGAAGCGCGGAAACTCCGCATCGCCTTCCATGTAACTGAGCGAATAGACGTGGATGAGAAAGCCGACGCCGGTGACGATCAGGAACATGAACACCGATAAGGGGTCGATGAGAATGGACAGGTTGAGGGTGAAGGTTTCCGAGGTCACCCAGGTGTAGAGGGTGAGCACGTGGCCGGCGCGCTCGGCCTCGTCCAGAAACTGCATCTGCACGAGGGCGTACAGCGTGAACAGAAACGCGCCCGCCACCGTGGCGCAGGCGATGAGGCCCGAGCGCCGGTGCGGCAGGCGGTTCCCCCACCAGCTAATGCCAATGAAGCCGGCAAGCGGCAGGAGCAGAATCAGCCAGGCGTATGCGAACAACGGTTCACCCCTTCAAGACGTTGATATGGTCCACATTCAGATCGTGCCGGGTCCTGAAAATCGTCAGGATGATGGCGAGCCCCACCACCACCTCCGCCGCGGCCACCGCCATGATCATCAAGGCGAAGATCTGCCCGTCCATCGAGTTCAGGATATTCGAGTAGCCGATGAGCAGGAAGTTGACGGAATTCAGCATCAGCTCCACGCACATGAACATGATGAGCGGGTTCTTGCGTATCATGAATCCCAGCGCGCCGATACAGAAGATCGTCGCGCTGACAATGAGAACAAATTGGGGACCCATGGTCACCTCACCCTTCGTTTGATCGTCGTGCTCGGGAATTTGGCCAGGCAGATGATGCCCACCGCCGCCACCAGAAGCAGCGCCGAGGCCAGCTCGAACGGCACCAGGTGGTGGGAAAACAGTTCGAGCCCCACCACCTTGGCGCTGCCCACCTCGGCGATGACCTTGGCGTCCACCGCGCCGCGCAGGGGCTGCGTGGGGCCGACGGTGGCCGTGAGCAACAGCTCGCCGAACAGGGTGCCGGCGAAACTGAGCGCCATGAAGCGTTCGAACGTCGCCTCCTGGATTTCCTTCTTTCCACCCAGCAAGGCGATAATAAACAGGAACAGGATCATCACCGCGCCGGCGTAGACGATGATCTGCACCGCGGCGACGAATTCGGCGTTATAGAGGAGGAACAACAGGGCAAGGCAGATCATGTGGCCGATGAGGTAAAGCGCGCAGTAAATCGGCGACGAGCAC
>QJWD01000321.1 GCA_003235465.1 Nitrospirota bacterium
TGAAAACGCCGACCTGGACGAGGCCGACCTCACCGACACCTACTTAAACGGCGCCAACCTTGCGGGCGTCAAGAACCTCACCTGCGATCAGGTGGAGATGGCCACCATCGATACCGAAACCCGGTTTCCCGATTACATCGAGGTCTCCTGGACAACGGCGTCAAATTTTGAAATCCGCCTGAAGCCGTCCGAGTGAGGGTCACCCCTTAATCCGCCGCCTGCTGGCGCTGCCCGACCGAGTGTGCTATAGATGTGATCCCGCTGGGACCGCGCGCCCCGCCATCGTCCACGCTTATCCGGAGCGTCGTTTGAAAAAATTCCGGCAGTTGATCATCGGGCTTCTGGTGGCCTTTGGCGCTCTCTATTACACGCTCAGCGGCGTTTCCCCGGCCGAGCTCATCGGCTCGTTTAAGGGCCTTCGCAGCGGTTATCTTGTCCCCGCCGTTTTGCTCATCGCGCTCAGTTACGTTGTGCATGCCTATCGCTGGCGGCTGCTTCTTTTGCCGCTTAGGCCCGTGCCCGTATCGGGGTTGTTTGCGCCGATGATGGTGGGCAACCTGGGCAACCTCCTGCCCGCGCGGGCAGGCGAACTCTTGCGCGCCTACCTGTTCGGCAAGAAATACGGCGTGCCTTTTTCCGGCGCGTTCGCCACCATCCTCGTGTTGCGCTTGTTCGATCTGGTGTTTCTGCTGCTTCTCGTGGCCTTCACCTTCATCGCCTACGCTGGCGCCTTCGACGCCCCCATGGCGGACACCGGAATGACGTTTGGCGATCTGGCGTTTCAATTCGGCCGCGCCACCGCCATTCTGCTCGCCCTGATCCTGACCTTCGCGTATTTTCTGTTGCGGCATGGAGACGCCACCCGCGCATGGGTCGGGCGGGTGACCCGGCGGCTTCCCGCGTCGTGGCGTGACAAAATCGCCTATTTGATCGACGAATTCCTGGGCGGCTTCCGGGCGCTCAAAACCCCGGCGCTGTTCGGGAGGGTGGCGGGCCTGTCGGCGCTGGAGCTTGCGGTGAACGTCGTCTCGTTTTACCCGCTCTACTGGGCGCACAACCTCGCCGACAGGAGCCTGGAATCGCTGCTGGTTCTTTTTGTGGTGCTAAGCCTTGTGCTCATCGTGCTGCCGGCTCCGGCGTTTCTCGGTTCCTTTCAGGCCGGGGTGATGATCGCCCTTGCCGAACTGTTTGGCGAGGAGAGGCTCGCCGCCGCCGGGTTTGGCATGGTGGCCTGGGGCCTCAACGTGCTGGTGGTGGTTCTGGCGGGGCTCTATTTCATCGTTCACGACCACCTTTCCTTAAGCCAGGTCATGAAAACCGAGGACCTCGAACGGTAACGGCGGTAAACTCTGTCACTTTATATTTACATCTAGTGTCAATTGTTGTAATATATTGATAATATAGACTATATTCGTAGGATTATGGTAGCGCCCCCGGTTCAGGAACTCGCTTGCATTCGGTTGCCGGGTTGGGCCTGGGCGGCAAAGAAACAATCGTGCCGGAGAGTGACCGGATGGATTTGACCCGCTTTATTCGCCACGCATGCCTGCTGATTGTCCTGGCCTGTCCGCACGTTCTGGAGGCGGCGCCGGGCCCGTCTAACGCGCAGGCTGATCGGCACCGGTCGGTGGTGTTTAACCCGGTGGGCGGCGACGGCTATTACCAGCGCTTCGGCAACGAGCACAAGGCGGGGGTTCCCTCCTGGGCCGAGGATTGCAATCAGCCCACCTTCATCAAGGGAACGCAGGATTGGGCCAGGCGGTGCTCGCCGGTTGCGGTTCGGCCGGCCGCGGGCCTTCAGCGAGGCGGGAAGCCTTCTTGCGCGGGTTCCTTGGAGAGCCCGACGGGACTGGTTAAGGAGGCGTTAAAAATCGTGGAATCGCTTTCCCCCGCGCGTTGCAACTGAGGGCGCCCGCCTCGTTTTCGTCATTTTCCCATCGGTTATTCGCCCCACCCGCCCCGCATCGGTTCCCACAAGCCTTGCCATCCTGTTACAATAGACCGTGGGCAATATTTCCGCTTTAAAATAAGGAATGATGGATGATTCATCCCTGGCACGACGTTGAACTGGGGCCCGAAACCCCCGACCTGTTACCCGCGGTCATCGAGGTTCCCAAGGGCTCGAAGACGAAATACGAACTGGACAAAAAGACCGGGATGATCCGTGTCGACCGCATCCTGTACAGCTCGGTGCAGTACCCCGCCAATTACGGGTTCATCCCGCGCACGTATTGCGAGGACCACGACCCGCTGGACATCCTGGTGCTCGGGCAGGAGCCGGTGTATCCCTTGTCCATCCTCACCGCCATCCCCATCGGCCTGATGAAGATGATAGACCAGGGCGAGGCCGACGACAAGGTGATCGCCGTGCACGCCCACGACCCCGAATACTCCCACTACCGCTGCATCAGCGATCTGCCGCCGCACCGCATGACCGAGGTGCAGCGGTTTTTTGAGGACTACAAGGCGCTGGAGAACAAGAAGGTGTATGTCGAAAGATTTCTCAGCCGCGAAGAGGCGATCAAGAGTTTCGAGGCCGCGAGAAAGCTTTACCTGGAAACATTCGCCCTGGAGCGCACCCCTTAAGTTGAGGCGGGCCAAAGCCGCGCCATGCCGTGGCGGAGGGAGTTGTCCGAGACCATGGAATTCATACCTCAAATCGCAATTTTCGCGACGGTGGGACTTTCCATTTACGGGTTTTCCCGTTTTCAGGATCGTGTGCGTGGTGGAACGCTGAGCCGCGGAAAGGGGTTGGCGCTGTACCTCATGGTGGCGCTTTCGCCGGCGCTCTTGTACGTAGCGATCGCCCTCCTGCTGGTGGGGGCGGAGGAGTTGACCGGCAACCCGCTTGTGCCCGAACTGTTCGCGCGGGGATTCATGCTGACCCTCGCCCTGTGTCTGGTGATAGCCCTTTTGGGCTTTATCCTGCTGGCGGCGCGCATGGCGTTCATCAAGGTTTCCCCCCGCTCATCCTGAGGAGGCCGCCCGTGCCGGCCGGCCCGCATTCCCTGCTATGGAAAACAGCCGCAAGCTGCGTGGCGCTCGCCCTCACCCTCGCCGCCTGCACGCATGGCCCACCCCAGCTCCTGGTTAAAGTGCAAAACGCGCGCCTCGAACCGGGGGGATCGCGGGTGGCGGTGGCGGTGTACTACGAAAAAAACCGCCCGCCCACGGGCCTCATCAATACTTTCCCCAATGGCGGGGTCCCAAAGGTTCTCGAGCGGGAAGCGCGGGTGTACCTGTGCGATCTCGAAACGCTGGCGGTCACGCTCCTTGTGGCCATCGAACCTTCGCCCTCTCTCGACGTTTCCTTCAACCCCTGGATCGCCGGCTGGCAGGACGGAAGCGTTATCCTGCGTCTCACCGGCCGGGCGGGCACCTCGCTCGCCGATTACGAAAAGGGCCTGAACGAGGAAACCTACCGCGTGGCCACCGGCGGGGGCGCTACGCTGATCGAGGCGGTTCCCAATGGCCTGCGAGACGCAGGCGGCCAGGCAGCCCATCCAGGTCGGAACCGGCTTTCAGTCCGTTACCGTGAAGCGGGCGCCCGCAAACGAGTGGGTGACCCTCTTTATCATCGCACTCGCCACCGGCGACCTGGTCGCCACGCGCGGCATTTAGCCCGCCATTTTCCAGCCCTCAGGAGCCGCCTGTTTTAAAGCCAGACCCCTGGAATCATCCATTGCCCCTAAAAAATATCGGTCTGGCCACCTTTCGCTACCCCAATTCCCGAGGCAGGGCCGGAACTAGCCGCTCTCAGGCATGGTTGCGCGCGACAAAATCCG
>QJWD01000155.1 GCA_003235465.1 Nitrospirota bacterium
TCATATCAAGCACAACCCCTGATCGGCCCTCAGCCCCCGCACCCAGGGCCCCATTTCCCGACGATCCGGACGAAGATTCACCTGAGGTCTTGTACCGCTCTCTACCCCGAGTTCACCCCTGACTTCCCGCTATCGGCACTCGAAATGCCCGCCGGAAGGCACTTTGGCATGGCTAACGCCGCGCGTTTAGCGTAAAATCCCCACGCCAATCCTTGCAAAATCGCGGATTTCGCCTGCCCACGCCGCTTGTTGAACACACAGGCTGCGGGAAAAAGGCGATAATCGATTTACCGCCGGATTCCCTTTTCGTGCGCCTGCCGGCTTGGGCGCACCCCTTCCGGCCTGGCGATTCACGGATCGGCATGCCAGCGGAGGGGCCGCTTAGCCATCGTGCGGGAATTCGTGGTCTCGCGGTACAAGGTGCCTCTTCGCATGAAGAAAGCGAACCCCAGTCAGCTTAAACCCACTGATGCGATTCCGCATAAAAAGAGCGGAGCGGCGTCCCTGCGCGTACGCCCGGCTGCCCGCCTTGCTTGCCCTTGCCTTGTGCCTTGGTTTTCTGCTGAGCGCCAAGGGAAGCCTGGCGCAAGACCTCGAAGAAACGCTATTTCTCTCCGTCTATTTCAATAAAAAGAAAATCGCCGAGGTCATCGAAGCCACCGAGAAGGACGGCCAGGTGACGGTGGACACCGGGCAGATCGCCACCCTGCTTGAAGCCCTCGTTCCCGAAGGCGCGCCTGCCAGCGCTTCCGTGGAGGAACTCGGCGGCCTCTTCCCCGCCGAGTTCGCCTTTAACGACAAAATGCAGATCATCGAAATCAGTGGGCGTGGCGAATTGCCCATTGAAAAACGTCTCGAGCGCGAGCGCCTGCACAAGATCCTGTCGCGCCGCAGGAAGCCCGAGACGGAATACAGGGAAATTCCCCTCGATTTCAAATTCTTCAGCCCGCCCATCCTCGACGTGGCCACCAGCTACGAGTTCAACGACGACGAGCGCTACGTCTATTCCGGCTCCGGCGTGTCCGAGGCCTTGTATGGCACCCTGCGGGTGCAGGCGCAGGGGTTCAACGAAGATGTCAACGATCTGTTGATGTCCTGGGAGCATGTCGAGCACAACGGCCAGGCCAAGGTTGGGGATGTCTTCGCCGATTCCATCGACTTGGTGGCGCGCGCCGAAGCGGGGCGCGGCTTCATCTACTCCACCCTGCCCATCGAGCGCACCACCCAATTCGACAGCCAGACCATCGAAGGCTTCCTGCAAACGGGCTGGGAGGTGGAGCTGTACCGAAACCAGGTGCTGCTCGATTTCCGCGCCGACCAGGGCACCGGACGCTTCGTGTTCGAGGAAGTGCCGCTCTTGTTCGGCGACAACGAAATCGTCCTGAAGTTTCATGGACCGCAGGGACAGGAGCGCGAGGAGCGGCGGCAGGTCCACATCGGCGGGTCGATGGTGCCTTCGGGCGAGACCTGGGCGCGGGTGAGCGTGATCGACCAGGGCGAAAACCTTTTTCTCGGCCGCGACCCCTCCACCCGCAACACCATCGAGGGCATGCGGGCCACCGGCGAGGTGTTTCACGGGCTGACCGAGCACCTCACTCTCACCTCCACCCTGTCCAGCCTTGAGGACCAGAAACAGGAAAGAAGAGTCTACGGAATGGTGGGCATGCGCGGCGCCTACTTCGGCGCCGCGGAAAGCCTGACCTTTCTCACCGACGACGAAGGCGGCCAAGCCTTCGAAGCGGCGGTTCAGCAAAACCTGTTCGACGCGTCGGTGCGCTATTCGCACATCGAGTTCTTCGACCTGGTCACCGAACTCGAGCGAGACCTGCTTCGCCGCGACACGCTCAAGATCGACGGCTACTTCGAAACCCTGTCCCTCGGCGCCCAGGTCGAACGCGAGACCACGCGGCGCGGCACCACGTTTTACGACCTCATCGGCCGGGCCTCCGGCCGGCTCGCCGGCATGTGGGTCACCAACCGGGTGAAGGCGACGGTGGTCTCGGCGCACCAGGTCACAGGCGATTTGCTCGTCTCCGGCCACCCGATGGATAAGGTCAACCTTCGCGGCACCGTCGATTACGCCCTGTCCCCCAAGGCCATGATGCAGAGCGTGAGCGCCACCGCCGATTACAGGGCAAGCCGGGAATTTCGCCTGCAGGTGGGCATGACGAGGAGCTTCCTCGGCGACGAGGATTTTTCCGTTCACCCCGGCGTCTCGTGGATTACGCCGATGGCCATTTTGGGCGTTACCGGAAGCTACTCCACCGGCGGCGAATACCGCTTCATCGCTTCCTTGTCCTTCTCGCTCGGGCCGGACGCCAGCGGCAAATACGGCATCCATAGCGAAGCCGCCGCCGCCACCGCCAACGTCCACGTGCACGTGTTTCAGGACAACGACGACGACGGCGTTTACGGCGACGGCGATAAAAACCTGGAAAGCGCGCGGCTCCTGGGGCGAAACGAAGTCTCCGATGAGAGCGGCAACATCACCCTGCGCTCGCCGCCGTATCACCTGGCGCCCATCGAAGTCAACGAGAAATCCCTGGAGGACCCCTACGCCATCCCCGAGGAGCCCCTCAGCGTGCGGCCGCGCCCCGGCCGGCAGATTCACATCGATCTCCCCATCTGGGAGTCGGGGGAGATCGAGGGCATGGCCGAACCCGGCGCCACAATCGAGTTGTTTAAAGAGGGCACGCTGGTGGCCCAAGTGCGCGCCGAGTTCGACGGCTTCGTGCTGTTCGAAAAAGTCCGCTTCGGCGCCTACACCGCGCGCACCGGCGAGAAAGAGGCCGAGGTCAGCATCGACCGGAAGCACCCCATCGCCGTCATCAAATGGGATGAAGGCGAATGAGGCCATCGTTTCCGAGCCGTGACCGGACCGTTAAGGGAGTGAAACGAGATTTTTATAGACTGAAGGGTATGGGCCGGGACTGCCGAAAAGACATCGAAAGCACGTTTTTTGGTGCGCCAGCGGCCTGCGGTGAAAAGCGTTGAATTTCCCTATGAAGGCCTTGCTCCGCGAGGAGCGACTGCGGTAAGATGAGCCCATCCACACATCAGGAGGTGAGCAAAATGCGGAATTTTTCTGCGCTTGTTTTCGTGTCGGTGCTGTTGGCCCTCACTGGGGCGCGGGGCCTGGCCCACGGGCAAACCCTCGACGCTTCCGCCGAACTTGTACTCGGCGCCCAGGTCACGCAGGTGGACCCCTTGTCCTTCGGCAAATTCACCGTTGGGCCCGCGGGCGGCACCATCGAGATCAACGCCAAGGCCAGCGGCATCGCCACCTCCACCGGCGACGTCGCCCTGCTCGGCAACCTGGAACAGCGCGGCGTGGTGAACATCGTGGCGCCCCGGGGTGCGGACATCGAGGTCACCGTGAGCGACGCCACCCTCAGCGAACCCAACGGCCAAACCATGCGCGTCACCAATGTGTCCTGCGTGGAGCAGGGCAACCCCTCTCAGGGTTCCTGCAACTTCAAGATGAAGCCCGCCGGCAATGCCGATGTGGGCGTGGGCGGCACCCTGGTTGTGCTGCCCAATCAGCGCCCGGGCCTTTACCAGGGCGTGATCGTGGTGACCGCCAACATCCTCGAATAATATTACAAAGCTATCCTGGCGGCGGTCTAAGCCCCCGCCGCCCGCCTCCACCCGCCTGCGCTTGTCTTTACCTCCCATTGCGAGACAGCCTTCGAACCTCTTGAATTTTCTTAACTCTCCGCCAGGCCTCGCCATCCCGCCGCCGCCAGTCTGAAACGCCTTTATTTATAAACAGTTATCCCACCTC
>QJWD01000234.1 GCA_003235465.1 Nitrospirota bacterium
TACCCTGGTGCACCCGCCTGGCGTTGTAGGCCATGCGCAGAAACTCCGCGTTGTTGACGCCGGGAATTTCCACCGGGTACTGGAAACCGAGAAAAATGCCCTCGAGCGCCCGCTTCTCGGTGTCCATTTCAAAAAGGTCCTGGCCCTGGTAGGACACGCTGCCGGCCACGGCCTCGTAGGAGGGGTGGCCCGCCAGCACCTTGGCCAGCGTGCTCTTGCCCGACCCGTTGGGGCCCATGATGGCATGCACCTCGCCGGCCTTCACCGAAAGCGAGATGCCCTGCAGAATTTCAGCGCCGTCGAAGCCGGCGTGCAGATCTTTAATCTCAAGCATGGAATCGGAACCTCTAGCTTATTTAAAAGTTACCGGCGGGCGACGCCCGCCATGATCGTCAACCGACGCTGTTTTCAAGTTTCAGCGTCAGCAGTTTTTGGGCCTCCACCGCGAACTCCATGGGCAGCTGCTTGAACACGTCCTTGCAGAAGCCGTTGATCACCGCCGTGATGGCGTTCTCGCGCGAGATGCCGCGCGATTCGAAATAGAAAAGCTGCTCCTCGCTGATTTTCGACGTCGATGCTTCGTGCTCGAGCTGCACCGTGCTGTTGGCGGACTCGATGTAGGGGAATGTGTGCGCGCTGCACTTGTCGCCCACAAGCATGCTGTCGCACTGGCTATAGTTGCGGGCGTTGCTGGCGCTTTTCGCCACTTTCACCTGGCCGCGATAGCTGTTGCTCGACCGATCCGCCGAGATGCCCTTGGAAATGATGCTCGAGCGCGTGTTCTTGCCCAGGTGGATCATCTTGGTGCCGGTGTCGGCCTGCATGATGCCGTTGGTCAGCGCCACGGAATAGAACTCGCCCACCGAATCGTCGCCCTGCAGGATGCAGCTCGGGTACTTCCAGGTGATCGCCGAACCGGTCTCCACCTGCGTCCAGGAGATCTTGGATTTTTTCCCCTGGCACTTGCCGCGCTTGGTCACGAAATTGAATATGCCGCCCTTGCCGGTTTCCGGGTCGCCGGAATACCAGTTCTGCACCGTGCTGTACTTGATCTCGGCGTTGTCGTGGGCGACGAGTTCGACCACCGCCGCGTGCAGCTGGTTGGTGTCGAACTGCGGCGCGGTGCAGCCTTCCAGGTAGGAGACATAACTGTCCTCGGCGCAGATGATGAGCGTGCGCTCGAACTGCCCGGTCTCCTCGGTGTTGATGCGGAAATAGGTGGACAGCTCCATCGGGCACACCGTTCCCGGCGGGATGTAGACGAACGAGCCGTCGGTGAACACGGCGCTGTTGAGCGCGGCGAAGTAGTTGTCCCCCACCGGCACCACGGTGCCGAGGTATTGCTCGACAAGCTCGGGGTAATCCTGCACCGCCTCGGAGATCGGGCAGAAAATGACGCCGACCTCCATCAGCTTCTTCTTGTGCGTGGTGGCGACGCTCACGCTGTCGAACACCGCGTCCACCGCCACGTTGGCGAGGCGCTTCTGCTCGTCGAGGGGGATGCCCAGTTTCTCGAACGTCTTCAGCACTTCGGGGTCGACCTCGTCCAGGCTCTCCAGCTTCTTTTTCTGCTTGGGCGCGGAAAAATACGAGATGTTCTGGTAATCGATGGGCGAGTAGTGCACGTTGGCCCAGGCCGGTTCCTTCATCGTCAGCCATTTCTTGTGCGCCTTCAGGCGAAAGTCGAGCATGAACTTGGGCTCGTTCTTCTTTTGCGAAATGGCGCGGATGACGTCTTCGTTCAGGCCCTTGGCGAACGTCTCCGCTTCCACCTTGGTGGTGAACCCGTACTTGTAGCCCTTGTCCTCAAGAACGTCGGATACGGTGTTTTCCTTTTCAGCCATTGGGGTTGCTCCCTGGGAAAAGTGCCCCTACATATTGGGGATCACGATAAGTTCATTATATACACCCTTGCGCAGCGCCCGCTCAATGAACGACAACGTTCCGCCCACCGAAGCGCCGCAACTGCCGCACGCCCCCTGATACTGGATCAGGACGCGCTCGCCGTCGGTGACGTCGAGGACCTTCACGTTGCCGCCGTCGGCCATCAGGGCGGGGCGCACCTGCTCGTCGAGAACGATGTCAATGAGCGCGATCTGGTCGTCCTTCCCGAGGCTGAGCCAGGCCTGCTCGGTGATGGTCAATTCCTCGCCCTCGTCGCCCTCGCCTGTTGCCGGCGCGGTTTTTTCGATGGACGCCGCCGCCAGCATCACCGCCTTGGCTTCGGGGTAGTTTTCCCGTGCGGCGGCGAGCAGCTCCGCCACGGCATCGAATGCGGCAAGCTTGTCCTCGGGAACGGCGGGCTCTTCCGGCTGGTCCCGCAGTTCCCGCTCCACATCCTCGCCGAGGAGTGAGCAGGCCTCGTCCACCGTCAGGCCCTTGACCATGGCGGAGAGGGTCTGGCCGATGGCCACCGACACCCGGCCGCCATAGGCGAAAAACTTGGCGTGGGTGATGCGGTCCTCCGCTGGGTCGACCAGCCAGAACAGCTTGGTATCCTTGTACTTGGCCTCCACCAGCACGCGCGACCGCTCCGCCGCGTCATCCTGGTAATAGGCGCCGCGGTGAGTGGGCGAGCTGTTGGCTTGTTCAAACTTGCTGGAATATTTTTCTTCCACGAGAGACATGAATGACCCCGATTCTGAAACAACCACCCCCCGGCCGGGGCCAGGCAGCGATGTATAAATTAATAAGTTACAGGCGATTATAGTGAATGAGCCGAACGAACTCAATAACCATTAGATGCGGGGGGCCCGCTAAGGTTCCTTAATTTAGGCTGTTCCTGCCCCTTGCGGGGCCGGATGACGGATGATTCCGGGCAGACAGCAGACTGAAATGAAATAATCACCTTATTTTCAATAAGTTAATCGAATCTCTCCGGCCCGGCCACCAACCGGCCCCATGTGAATGAAGAATGAGCGGTGAAAACCGGCTGGTTTCCCCTCACAGTAAACCATCAACGCGCGCAATCCAACCCAAAAGGCCCCGACGAATGGCTGCCAAGAAGTTATCGCGGGCGGGATAACCGCCCGGGGCCGTTTAAAAACAAAACTTGTGCAGAGTCCACCCTAAAAGGCTATAATCGGATTTCACAAGGAGATAGAGGTCAGGCGCGGTTTTTTTCAGTCGGCCTCCCACTCTTAATAATCGTCCCGGGCCCTACGGCCTGGAACCTGAAAGAGAGTCATCTCATGGATACCGAGAACCGGAAAGCGACACTGGTTGACGGCATGGGGCGCACCATCGTCAACCTGCGCATCTCCGTCACCGACCGCTGCAACTTCCGCTGCACCTACTGCATGCCCGCCGACAACGTCGAATTCATGGACCGGGTCAACCTGTTGTCGTTCGAGGAAATCACCCGCATCGCCACCGTCGTTTCGGGTATGGGCATCAACCGCTTGAGGCTGACCGGCGGCGAGCCGCTCATGCGCCGCGACCTGCCGGTGCTGATCGAAATGCTGTCCGCCATCGACGGCATCGACGACATCGCCATGACCACCAACGCCTTTTTCCTCAAGGAGCACGCGAAGGCGCTGAGGGACGCGGGGCTGAAACGGCTGAACGTGAGCCTCGACGCGCTGGATCCGGATAAATTCCGCGACGTCAACCGGCGCGACTGCCTGGACCAGGTGCTCGAAGGCCTGAAGGAAGCCTCCCGCGCGGGCTACCAGTCGATCAAGATCAACGCCGTGGCCATGCGCAACTTCTCCGAAACCGAGATCATGTCGCTCATCGAGATGGGCCGCTCCGACGGGTTCGAGATCCGCTTCATCGAAT
>QJWD01000088.1 GCA_003235465.1 Nitrospirota bacterium
GAACCGGGAAACAAACAAGCCGCTCAAGGTGCTCATCGCCGACGACCACGAAGTGGTCCGCCGCGGCATCTGCACCATCTTGGAAGAGACCGACGACATGGAGGTGGTGGGCGAGGCGGGGAATGGCGCCGAGGTGATGAAAAAACTCCGCGAACTTAAAAAAGTGGATGTCCTGGTCATGGACTACGACATGCCGGTGAAAAGCGGCCTCGACACCCTGATCGAGCTGAAAGCCACGCGGCCTGAGTTGCCGGTCATCATCCTCAGTATTTTTCCCGAGGACCATTACGGCACGCGCTTTCTAAAAGCCGGCGCCGCCGGCTACCTGGGGAAAGCCAGCGCCTCCGACCAACTGGTCCACGCCATCCGCGCTGTTGCCCGGGGAGGGAAATTCATCTCGCCTGAGCTCGCCGGCAAGCTGGTCTCGGAACTCAACCGGGAACGGGAACAACTGCCGCACGAAACCCTGACTGACCGCGAGTTCCAGGTGTTTCACCTGCTGGTGGCCGGCCGCAAACTTAAATCCATCGCCGATGAACTGTGCCTGAGCATCAACACGGTGAGCACGTACAAGGTGCGCATCTTTGAGAAAATGGGCATGAAAACCATCGCCGATCTGGTGCACTACGCAATCAAAAACCGCCTCATCCAGTGAACCCGGTCGCATGCGAAGGCCCGCCGGGCGGGGGTTTGAAAGCCCTTGCTTTAGGCGGTGCGGTTCACTAAGATGGAAAAACTTCACCTTTGGCCTGGCGGCGGGCCATCGAGCCACCATCCCGATGAAGTTGCCGCGAGTAATTGTCAGAATGGAAAAACGTCCACCCCCGGCCCGTCTTGCGGCCATGGAGCCATTCTTCCTGTGATGCTAGTGCAGGAAAGTTTAAGAATAGAAAAAAGTCTGCACCCGGCCCCGCGAAGGGCCTTGGAGCCATCCCCGTGAAATTATTTCGAAAGATATTTGCGAGCGGTCTTTGCCTGTCTTTGATATTTGCCTTCGGCTGCGACAAGGAGCTCAAAGAACACCCGCTGCCCGCGTCGATGAAAAAGAAGATCCAGCAGGAGAGCGACCCGGCCACCCGGGAAAAGGAAGTGGCGGGCACGGTGCGCATCGAGGACACCCTCGCCGGGGAGGTTCCAGAAGGGGCGACGCTGTTCATCATCGCGAGAAAACCGGGCGAGACCGCGGGCCCGCCGCTTGCGGTGCGCCGCCACAGCTTCGCCAAACTGCCGTTCGATTATTCCATCGGCCCCGCCCAGGTGATGCTTCCAGGCAACACCTTCGACGGCGACATCGAACTCACCGTTCGGCTGGATCAGGACGGCAACGCCAAGCCCAGCCCCGGCGACATCGAAGGCACGCTGAGCGTGAAGGCGGGAGATAAAAAGGCCGACATCGTTCTGAACAAAAAGATCGAAGGCGTGGTGAAAACCATCACAGGCAGCGTGCGCCTGGGTGCGGGGATGAAAAAAAACGCGCCACAAAACGCGGCCCTGTTCCTCATCGCCCGGCCCGAAGGCGTGACCACGGGATTTCCCCTGGCGGTGAAGCTGGAACGCGGCGTGAAATTGCCTTACACCTTCAGCTTGAGTCAGGCGGATGTGATGCTGCCGGGCGGCGAATTCGACGGCCGCATGACGCTCATCGCCAGGCTCGACAGCGATGGTGACGCGAAGCTCGGCCCGGGAGACCTGGAAGGCCACGCCCTCGCCCAGGCGGGGGACAGCAGGGTGGACATCGTCCTCGATACGCCGATCCCGCTTGAATGAGGAACCCGGTTAGCGAACGTTGACCCGGCCCCACCCGAGAAGCACCAGCGACAACCCCAGGCAGGCCCACGAGAAGACATCGCCCACGCGGGCGTACAGGGTCGGCGAGCTTGTTTGGTTGGGGGCGATTTCGCTCACCACCACCGCTTTGGTGAAAAGCTCCGTGGTGTCGCGCAGGCGGCCGTCGGCGTCGATGACGCCGGAGATGCCGGTGTTGGCGGCGCGCACGATGGGCACCCGGTTCTCCACCGCTCTCAGCGCCGCCATCGCCATGTGCTGGTAGGAAGCGGCGCTCTTGCCGAACCAGGCGTCGTTGGTGATGTTGACGAGAAACCGGGCGCCGTTTTTCACCGGCCGGCGCACCAGGTCGGGAAACGTGATCTCGTAGCAGATGGAGACGCCGAAGCGGGTGGCGCCGAGGTCGAACACCGTCGCCTCCTTTCCCTTGCCGAAATCGCCGATGGTGGCCACCATTTTCCGGACGAAGAACAGCACGCTCTGAAACGGCACGAATTCGCCGAAGGGCACCAGATGAATCTTGTCGTAGCGGCCCTTGTGCTCGCCCGCCGCCGAAACCAGAAAGGCGCTGTTGAAATGCGTCGTCCGCTTGCCCTCGCGAGTGAAAAACGGGCTGCCAATCAGAAGCGGGCTTTTTGCGCTTAGGGCGAGGGCGTTGATCTCCGCCGTGCCCAGGGGATCGAGGGAATAATAGTAGGGCGTCGCCGCCTCGGGCCAGACGATGAGGTCCGGCTTCTCGCCCGCCGCCGCGAGCGTGAGGTTCCGGTAGGTGGCGATAACCTGGTCCTGGTACGCCGCGTCCCATTTCTGGTGCTGCGGGATATTGCCCTGCACGAGGGCGACCTTGAGCGTTCCGGCCGCGTCCTTGGGCGCGCCGTAGACCGCAAGCGCCCGCCGCCCGTAGCCCAGCGCCAGGACGACGATGGCAAGCGAAAGACCCGCCACCCGCCAGGGCATGCCGCGCTCCCCCGCCGGGGCGAACAGGAAAAACCGCAAAATATAGAACAGCGCCGCGTTCACCAGCACGATGAGCGCCGAGACACCGTACACCCCGGCGATGTCCGCCAATTGGATAACGCTGCCGGAAAGGTACTGCGAATAGCCGAGCCCGAGCCAGGAAAAGCCGTAATCCGGGTGGGACGAGCGCAGGTATTCCAGCCCCGTCCAGAGCGGCGGGGCTAGAACGAATAAAAACAAGGCATTGCCCCGGCCAAAACGGCAAAGCAGGTGGCAGAAAATGGCCACAAAGAAGCTCAGGTAGGCGGCGAGGAGCGTCAGCACCGGCACAGACAGCCAAAACGGCAGGTTGCCGTAGTTCGTGAGCGTGTTGGTGATCCAGAACAGGCCGAAAAAATAGAAAACCAGCCCCGAAACGAAGCCGAGCCAGGTGACGCGGGCGAGCGGCTGGTTGTGAATGGCGAAAAACAGCGGCACCAGCGCGCCCCAGGCCAGAATTTCGAAATCGAAACGCGGAAAGGCCAGAAGCAAAAGCAGGCCGGAAAGCCCGGCGAGGGCCCACGGCCTGTAGGCGGGAAAGGTTTCCGCTGGGTTTTTCATAGGGTATCGTTTATAGTAAAAGGCAGGGAAACCATCCGAAAAAAAAACCTTTAAGGAATTATTTCTTTTGAATAAGCAAAAAAAACTGATCGACAACTTCAAGAAGGTGTGCATTTGCCGGAGCATCACCGCAGCCACCATCATGACGGCGATCCGTGATGGCTGCCTCTCGTTCGAGGCGCTTCGGCGCAAGATCGGCGTTGGCACGGGCAACTGCAAGGCCAAGCGTTGCCGGCATAATATCGAAAAACGAATTCAGGACCACAAGAAAGCCCAAGCCGCAGAAGCCCCCGAACCCGCCGGCAAAGAGACCTGAGCACCGGGTCATTTTATCCCGATTCCCCATTGATAGCAACGCGGGGGCAACTCTCCATACCCAGTTTGCTGGGACTTTGGTAGAGTCTTAGCCCCTCGTTACGCCTGTTGGATAT
>QJWD01000258.1 GCA_003235465.1 Nitrospirota bacterium
TGGCCGGTTGCCGCTGATCGGCAAACCGCGTGCGCGAATGGATGAACGGACGTTCGGGTGTTTTTTTTATTCAGATTTGATTGCGACAGGGGCTGAACTTGAGCCAGAACAATAAACATTTTGTTATCAATGGCGACGGCACCGTGACCGACCCCGAGGAAGAACTCATGTGGTGCCTGAGGGATTCCCGCCAGGAACTCGGCAAATGGCTGAACTGGGACGAGGCCAACGCCTACAAGCAGGCCTGCAACGAGCAAAATCATCTGGGGCATAACGACTGGCGCTTGCCAACGAAAAGCGAAGTGCGCTCGCTCTTCAAGCACGCCGGCGAATACCGGGAGATCTTCCTCAACCAGCCGAAAAAGCCGGCGCGCACCGTGGCCAATTACCAGCAGGGAGGGGAAACCAGCGTGTGGACCTCGGAAACCCGTTTCGACTCCTACGCCTGGAAGTGTTATTTCCCCGCGGCGCGCGAGATCTGCGTTGAGCAATCGGTATCGACCACGGGAACCTCGGTCCGCCTGGTGCGGGACATTGACGATTAATACCGCCCTTTAGACGGGAGTTCGTATCATGAGCGAAGAACAGGACCTGCACCTCGAAGACGACGAGAAGGAAAACTTCTCCGACACCGGGGATGACTTTGAGGAGGACCTTCACCCGTCGGAAGACTGGATCGGCGACGAGGAATGGGACGACGAGGAAGAGGACGAGGAGCTTCTCGAAGAGGAAGTCCCCACATTCATCGACAACGGCGACGGCACCGTGAGCGACACGCGCAACAACCTGATGTGGAAAAAATCCGACTCCTATTCCGATTTCGGCTACGGCATCACCTGGTTTGAAGCCCACGACTACTGCGAATCGCTGAACGAGAAACAATTCGCCGGTTACGACGACTGGCGCCTGCCAAGCTCCCTGGACGCCAAGACCCTCTTCTCCTTCACCAAGACCAATTACGACAAGGACGGCGCCGAGGTCCACATCGACTCCGCCTTCGAGACGAACGGCGGCCACAATACCTGGACGTACGATGAAAAGCCGGACTACCCGCAATACGCGCAGAAGTTCAGCTACGTGACCGGCAACGACGTGTGGGAGCACAAGGACAACGAGTATTCGCACGTGCGCGTGGTGCGCGAAATCGAGAAAGACACCTGGGAACCGGAATGGCGGAAGGAATCGAGAAAATTCGAGCGCTGACGGGGTTCGCGCCACCATCGAAAAAAATACGATGGTCCGGATACACAAAAAGCATGGCAGGAAAAAGATCGAGCGCTGAAATATTATGAGCCATTACATCATTTTTGGTAAAGACGATTGCCCGCACACACAGAAGGCGCGGAAGGATTTTTTGAAACAGCACAAGTCCTTCATCTATGTTAATGTTGAAAAGAACCCGCAGGGCCTGAAGAAACTCCTCGAGTACACCGATGGCCAGCACATCGTCCCCGTGATCGTGAACGTCGACGAGGGCAACGCGGAGATCGGCTACACGGGGGACTGACGGCTTCGACCCCGGGGCGAAAGCCCCCGCGGGCATCCGAACGAGAGAAATATGACCGAACAGCAGTTACCGCAGAAAAAGGACGAAACCCCGAAGCGCTTCGTCGAGAAGGGACCGCACGTCATCTACGACTCGAAAACGGGTATTTACTGGATGAAGAAGGACTCCTGGCAGGACAAGGGGAAATTCTTCAACTGGCACGAGGCCCGCGATTACGCCGACAATAAGAACATGCGGAAGATCGGCGGTTTCAACGACTGGTCGCTCCCCGGCCTGCAGGAAGCGTCTTCGCTTTACGACGAGAGCCTGGAAAACCTCGGCAAGGGCGGGGTGCAGGTTCACCTCGATCCCATCTTCCCCGAAGGCTCGTTCAAGGCGCATTGGCTGAAGGGGGACACGTCCACCAGGCGGCCGCGGTTCGATTACTCCCAGGGCAGGGAATCCTCCGCCGATGAGTACAGCTTTGGCGCGGTCCGGCTTTGCAGGAGGGACCCCGTGGTCCGCGACAACCAGCGGCCTCAAAGGCGGCGCTAAAAAAGCACCATGACAGACTCTTCGAGCAACAACAACTCCCGCTTTGTCGACAACGGCGACGGCACCGTCACCGACCGCGTGAACGGCCAGATGTGGATGAAAAGCGACTCGTGGAACGAACTCGGCCGCCTGATCACCTGGCACGAGAGCCAGCAGTTCATGCGCGAGAAAAACGAGAATAAATTCGCCGGCTACGACAACTGGCACTTGCCCACGGCTTCGGAGGCGAGGCTGCTTTTCGTCGACGATGTCACCAGCATCGACATGGAGGGCGCCGAGGTTCACCTCGATCCGGTGTTCACCCCCCACGGCGGGTTCACCACCTGGACAAGCGAAACCCGGGGCGCCAAGGCCGCCATGGGGTACGACCTCCGGTCGGCCTACGAATACTGGCTGGCGAAGGAAAACGACGGCTTCCCGAGCGCCGTTCGTCTGGTGCGCACGCCCCCGAGCAACAGGACGGCCGATGGCGGGGAGCGCTTCGTCAACAACGGCGATGGAACCATCACCGACCACGTGCTCGGCCTCATGTGGAAAACAGACGACTCGCACCTCGATCTCGACAAATGGCTTTCCTGGGCGGAGAGCAAAAATTACATCGAGGATCTGAAGAAACGGCGGTTCGCCGGCCATGCGGACTGGCGCATGCCGACGCGCAAGGAGGCGCAGTCGATCTACGACCCCTCCCGCCCCGTCACCGACAAATACGGGGACGTGGTGTACCTGGCGGAAGGCTTCGGGCCCGGCTCGGGCCAGACCACCTGGACGAAAACCCTGAGCAAGTCCGACAAAACCGTCGCCATCCGTTTCCACTACTATAACGGCGACTTCAAATGGCATAAAATGGGGCTGAGAAGCCACGGTGTCCGCCCTGTGCGCGATATCGCAAAAACATCCAACGACGGGGCATGACGCCACGGCAACTCCAGAGGACAGCAAGCCATGAAACATCCGTCGCTGCAGGAGAAGGTGCCCGAGATGCAGGCAGGGCAGAACGAAACCATCGCCGATTCCGCCCGCCGCCTGCTGTGGATGCGGCAGGACACCTGGCAGATGACGGGCAAGTGGATGAACTGGGTGCAGGTGAGGGATTTCGCCGAGCAGATGAACCGAAAGAAATTCGCCGGCTTCGCCAACTGGCGTCTGCCCACGGTGGCGGAAATCAGGACCCTGTACGACAAGAGCCAACAAAACAAGGACCACATGGGGACCGAGGTGCCGCACTCCGAGGCCTACCCCGCCGGCTTTTGCTTCCTGTGCTGGACGAGCGACGTCCGCAATAAAACCCAGGTGGCGCGTTTCGGGTTCCGCAAGGGCGTCATCATGTACGACGATATCTACCGCATCTCGCGGGGCGCCGCGCGGCTGGTGCGCAGCATGGAAAAGGACGAGGCCTGACAGGAGCTGGGCCCAGCGAGAGTAAAGACATCATGGAGCAAACAAAACGATTCAAGGACAACGGCGACGGCACCGTAACCGACCACGAAAGCGGCCTGATGTGGAAACAGACGGATTCCTACCAGGACACGAGCAAATGGCTCAACTGGTTCGATGCGCAGGAGTACATCCGCAACCTCAACATCAAGGGCTACGGCGGGTTTAACAACTGGCGCATGCCGACCCTGGAGGAGGCCGAGGGCCTGCACAACGAGGACGAGTTCATTCGCGATGCGGACAGGCTGGAAATCTACATCCCGTCGGCGTTTTCCCCGGGTGGCGGCAACACCACCT
>QJWD01000033.1 GCA_003235465.1 Nitrospirota bacterium
TGTCATTTGAAACCTTGCGACCGTCCCCCGCGTTGAAGGATTATCTCCCCGTCGAATACAAGGACCTGGTCGACCACGGCCCTTACGGGAAGAACAAGAAAGTCAGCGATATGGGGCAGTTCAAAGAAGTTCTGGAAGAGCACCCCATGTGCGCCGGCTGCGCGATGACGCTGTTCATCCGCCTGATGTTCATCGGCCTGCCCAACCCCGAGCACACCATCATGGTGGGCACGGCGGGCTGCGGTCGCCTGGCCATCTCCCAGGCTTCGGTGCCTTTCATCTACGGCAACTACGGCGACACCAACGCGGTGGCCTCCGGCCTCAAGCGCGGCCTGGAGCTCAGGTTCCCCAATCAGTTCAAGGACGTGGTTGTGGCGGCGGGCGACGGCGGCCTGGTCGACATCGGCTTTCAGGGCCTCATGCACAGCTGGTTCAGGCACGAGAAGTTCACCACCATCATGCTCGACAACGAGGTTTACGGCAACACCGGCGGCCAGGAAAGCGGCATGACCAACCAGGGCAAGGTGCTGAAAATGGCGCCGCGCGGCAAGAAGGACGAAAAGATGGACATCATCGGCCTCGCCAAGGTCGCCAAGCTCGACTACATCGCCCGTGTGGTTCCCACGAACCCGGCCCGCGTGGCCCGCACGGTTCGCCGCGCCGTTCTGGTTGCGCGCGAATTCGGCGCCACCTATGTGCAGGCCTACACCTCCTGCAACATCGAGTATTCCATCCCCACGCCCGATGTCATGAAGGACGCGTTCGCGGTGGAAAGCGAGCGTTACGGTTTCGAGGAAATCATCTCCGATCGCGCCAAGGCGTACCTCGACGAGATCGAAAAAAAAGAAAAAGAAGCTCGAAAAGCTAAAAAATAAGTCATAAACCAAGGAGGAAATCTATCATGGCTGTCAAACGCTATAACGTCCGCATGGCGGGAATTGGAGGCCAGGGCGTGGTCACCGCTTCTCACATCATCAGCAACGGGGTGGTGATCTCCGGAGGTTACAGTTCCCTCGTCCCTTTTTTCGGGTCGGAGAAACGAAACGCTCCGGTTGAAAGCTATGTGCGGATCTCCAATGCGACGATCTATGAAATCGGGGAAATCATTTACCCCAACGTCATCATGATCTTCCATCCTTCCGTTATCACCCTGGGTAAATCCTACACGATGCCCTTCTACACCGGCCTCAAGCAGCGCGGCATCATCCTGATCAACAACCGCACCCCGATCAAGCTGTCGCGCGACGAGGAGCGGGAGTTGGAAGAGAAGGAAGCCCGCGTTTACTACATCCCCGCCACCGAGATGGCGAACGAAGTCGCCAAGACCGACCTGGCCACCAACATGGCCATGTGCGGCGCGATCTCCGGCCTGTTTGGCCTGCCCGACCTCAAGAGCCTCGGCGAATCGGTGAAGGACCGCTTCATCGGCAAGGGCATCGTGGTTTCCGGCGGCACGGCGGCCCTCGACAGCGCTATCGAGAAGAAGTTCGCCAAAAAGCAGAAGCTCATGGAAGCCAACATGAAGACCCTGGAAGCGGCGTACAGTTTCGTCAGGGAAAGGGGTTGGGCCGATGAAGACGAACCGGCCACGAAACAAACCGCGGCCGTCTAACATATCGTTCTGGAGAAACCATGTACTACATCGCCGAAGTCGACAAAGAGATCTGTTCGCAGAGCAACTGCCACCTCTGCACGACCTATTGCCCCGAGGCCAACTGTATCAACTACAGCGAAGCCGACAAATCCGCCTACGTTTCCGTGGACCGCTGCAAGGCCTGCGAAATCTGCGTCTACATCTGCAAGGAAGTAGCCAAAAAGGAAGCGATCCAGATGAAGTGGATCGACGACCTTGAAGAGGGTTTCGTGATCAAGCGGACGGGAATCGTTATACGTTAAGCCAGGTTTATTTAGAAAAGGTATTTGGGCGGCACGCCCAAATACCTTTTTTTATTGCCATCATTCAACCGAACGGAGCCTGCCATCCATGGAACAAACCTTCGCCATCATCAAACCCGACGCCGTCGAACGCAACCTGATCGGACAAATTCTCGAGCGCATCGAATCGCGCGGATTTCGCATCGTGGCCATGAAACGCGCCCTGCTCACCCTGAAGCAGGCCGAGGCGTTTTATCACGTCCACAAGGCGCGGCCGTTTTTCGGCGACCTGACGCGCTACATGGTCTCCGGACCGGTGGTTCTCCTAGTGCTCGAGCGGGAAAACGCCATCGCCCAGTGGCGCGAACTGATGGGGGCGACCAACCCTGCCGAAGCCGCCGAAGGGACGATCCGCAAGGACTTCGCCATCAACCTGGAAAAAAACTCCGCCCACGGCTCCGATGCCCCGGAAACCGCGGCATTCGAGATTCCCTTCTTTTTCAATCAGTTAGAGATTCATCCCTGACCGATTGCAAAAAAATGCCGGTTTGAACCCCAAAGCCGCCCGGAAGCATCTATAATAGTGACATGAACAGACTCCTGGCGGCGCTCATCGTTTTCCTCTCCGGCTTCCTGGCCTCGGCGACCGGGGCCCGTGCCTATGAATACCAGCTCTACACCGATGTGGAGCATTTCGGCATCGTGGTCTTTCCGAAGGAGAACCTTTACAGGGAGTTGGACGAAGCCATCCATTCGTTCGCGTTCACCCCGGCGGAAACCGGCAAGGCGGTGATGCGTCACGGCACGAAGGGCGAAAACGAAACCTTCATGATGCCCGAGGAGGTGCAGGCCAGGCACCAGGTGGAGCGCTTCATCGTCATCCAGGTTTTGCAGGACCATAAAATGCTCATCGGCATCTACGACCCCGAGTGGGGGCTCACCCTGCCCTCGTCGGTGTTCGAGCTCGACCAGGTGAAGGAAAACATCCCGAAGACCCTCAACGCGTTCAGGGGGTCCAACCCGCAGCGGCAAACCCGCGCAGGGGATAATGGAATCGAGGGCGGCCAATACGTCCTCGCAACTGTATGCGGAGGCCCGATTTATCATGCCCATGTATGAATACCAGTGCGAAAAATGCAAGGAAGTCGTCGAGGTGCTGCAAAAGGTGAGCGACGAACCGCTCACCACCTGTAAAAAATGCGGCGGCACCCTGCACAAGGGGTTCACGAACATGACCTTCCATCTGTACGGCTCCGGGTTTTACACCACGGACAACAAGCGAAAATACCTCAAATAAATTGCGCCCGAGCAAACCCGGACCCTGCACATGATCTACATCACCCGGCGGCTCGAATTCTGCGCCAGCCACCGCCTCTTCAACCCCAGCTTCAGCGACGAGAAAAACGCCGCCACGTTCGGCCTGTGCAACAACCCCAATGGGCACGGCCACAATTACGTGCTGGAGGTGACGGTGAAGGGCGAGGTGGACCCGGAAACCGGCATGGTGCTCGACCTCAAGGCGCTCAAGAAACTCATCAACGAAAAAATCATCGACCGCGTGGACCACAAGAACCTGAACGTCGATGTCGATTTTCTTAAGGGGGTGATCCCGACGGCGGAAAACATCGCCATCAAGTTCTGGGAGCGGATCAAGCCTCACATCAAGAACGGCTCGCTTTGCGAGGTCAAGCTTTACGAATCGGACCGCAACTTCGTGGTCTACCGGGGAGAAGGCGTTGAAAGCACTTATTGAAAAAATCTTGCAGGAACTCGGAGAAGACCCGAAGCGCGAAGGCCTGATAGACACCCCCAAGCGGGTGGATAAATCCCTGCGCTTTCTCACCAGCGGCTACCACGTCGATATCGACAAACTCGTCAACGACGCGCTGTACAGCGACGTGTACGACGAGATGGTCATCGTCAAGGACATCGACCTGTTCAGCCTGTGCGAGCACCACATGCTGCCCTTCTTCGGCAAGTGCCACGTGGCCTACCTGCCGAAAGGAAAAATCATCGGGCTAAGCAAGATCCCGCGCATCGTCGACGCGTTCAGCCGTCGCCTGCAGGTGCAGGAGCGCCTGACCACCCAGGTCGCCCAGTGCCTGCAGAAAACCCTGAAGCCCAAGGGGGTCGGCGTGGTCATCGAGGCGCTGCACCTTTGCATGTCCATGCGCGGGGTGGAGAAGCAAAACTCCTACACCACCACGAGTTCCATGCTGGGCTGCTTCAAGTCCGACGCCAGAACGAGAAGCGAGTTCCTGAGCCTCATTCAACCACAAGGCACCCGCCGTTGACTGCCACCCCTTTTGAGGTTGCCGCCCCTTGAACACCCCCGAAAGCAAAGAAATCATCATTGAAGACAACAAGCTGATCCCGGAAATTTTCGGCATTCACGACACCCACCTCAAGCTGATCGAAAAGAAATTCAACGTCCGCCTGACCACGCGCGAAAACCTCATCCGCATCAAGGGGGACCCTGAGGCGGTGAAAAACGTCGAGCGCCTCATCCACCAGCTTAAGACCATGTACCAGGGCAAGGCGCCGATCCACAACGGCGACCTGAAGTTCGCCATCCGCCTCGCCGCCGAGGACCCGGGGGTGGATCTCAAGTCGATCTTCAGCGAGCGCATCACGGTTTCCCAGGAGAAGGGCTACGTCACCCCCAAGGGGCGGACGCAGCGCGAGTTCATCCACGCCGCGCGCCGTTCGGACATCGTCGTCGGCATCGGCCCCGCGGGCACGGGCAAAACCTACCTCGCCGTGGCGCTGGCGGTGGAGGGGCTCCTCAAGCACCTGTTCAAGAAAATCGTCCTTGTCCGCCCGGCGGTGGAGGCCGGCGAAAAGCTCGGGTTCCTTCCCGGCGACATCGCCGAGAAGATCAACCCCTACCTGATGCCGCTCTACGACGCGCTGAACGACCTCCTGCCCGTCAACCAGGTGTGGAAGATGATCGAGGACGGCTACATCGAAATCGCGCCCCTCGCCTACATGCGCGGGCGCACGCTGAACGACGCGTTCATCATCCTCGACGAGGCGCAGAACTCCACCCGCGAGCAGATGAAAATGTTTCTGACCCGGCTCGGCTTCCGCTCGAAAATGGTGGTCACCGGCGACATCACCCAGGTGGACCTGGCCAACCCTGGCGAGTCCGGCCTTGTTCACGCCAAGAGCCTCCTGCAGGGCATCGAGGGCATCGAGTTCCTGTTTTTCACCCAGAAAGACGTGATCCGCCACGACCTGGTCAAGAAAATCATTCAGGCCTACGAGACCGGCCCCAAAGCGTGAGCGGGCTGTAGCAATTTTTAAGGTTCACCCCCCGGACGCCCCGGATTCGTGGTAAATTAATCGCAAAATCACCTTTCGCGCCATGGCCACTCTTCTCACAAGCGAGATTGCCGACCTGGCCTGCGATGCGGAACAGCTCCGCACCCAGGGGGACCGGGTGCTTGAAGCCCTCGGCAAAAGCGAGATGGAGCTGAGCGTGCTTTTGACCGGCGACGAGGGCATTCAGGCACTCAACCGGGACTACCGCGGCCAGGACCGGGCGACCGACGTGTTGTCGTTCTCCCAACTCGAGGAGGAAGGCGGCGACACCGGGCTTCTGGGCGACGTGGTCATCTCCGTCGAAACCGCGCGCCGCCAAGCCGGCGAACACCGGCTTAGCCTCGGAGAGGAGCTGGCGCTGCTTCTCATTCACGGCACCCTGCACCTTCTGGGTTACGACCACGAGCGCTCCCCGGAAGACGCCGGGATCATGAAACAACGGACCTGGGAGATATTCGAAATCCTCTACCCAGGCAGAAAAGCCGCCGAGAGCTGCGAATTTTAAGCCCCGGCGGGACATAAGGCCGAGCCATGGAACAGATCTTCGCCCCCTGGCGAATGGAATACATCCGGCGCGAGAAAACCGGCGAGTGCATCTTCTGCACCCTGCCCAGGGAGAACCGCGACGCGGAAAACTTCATCCTCCACCGCGGGCGCGACTTTTTCGTCATCATGAACATCTTCCCCTACAACACCGGCCACCTCATGGTCGCCCCTTATCGCCATGTGGGCTGCATCAGCAAGCTCGACGAAAAGGAAAGCGCCGAGAAAAGCTGCCTGACAAGCCTCGCGGTGGACATCCTGAGAGCGTGCCTGAACCCCGAGGGGTTCAACATCGGCATCAACCTCGGCAAGGCCGGCGGCGCCGGTTTCGAGGAGCACGTTCACGTGCACATCGTCCCCCGCTGGACGGGCGACACCAACTTCATGCCGGTTCTCGCCGACACCAAAATTCACCCCGAGCACCTTCGCGCAACCTACCTGAAGCTCAAGCCCCGGTTCGAGGGCGCCTGACCCCCGGCCATGACCCAGCAGACGAAAGCGATACAAGACGATGAGACCCCGATGATGCGGCAGTACCAGAGCATCAAGCGGCAATGCCGGGATGCGATCCTGTTCTTCCGCATGGGCGATTTCTACGAGATGTTCAACGAGGACGCGAAAACCGCCGCCGGCATTCTCGACATCACCCTGACCTCGAGGAGCAAGAACAAGGCCAACCCTATTCCCATGTGCGGGGTGCCGCACCACGCCGCGAGCGGCTACATCTCGCGCCTGGTCGACGCCGGCAAGAAGGTCGCCATCTGCGAGCAGATGGAGGACCCGAAGCTGACCAAGGGCCTGGTCAAGCGCGGCATCGTGCGGGTGGTGACCCCCGGCACGGTGATCGACGACAGCCTGCTCGACCCCCGCAACAACCAGTTTCTCGCCGCGCTCTATTACGGCCGCGGCGGCGTGGGGCTCGCCGCCGTCGACGTGACCACGGGCCAGTTCCGCGTCACCGAGGCGGCGGGAGAAAACGCCGAAACCCTGCTTCAGGACGAGCTGGAAAAACTCGCGCCGAAAGAACTCCTCATCCCCGAATCCGCCGCGCCTGACGACAAGCGCACGGGCGACTACTTTCTCCACCGGCAGGAAGACTGGACCTTCTCCCCCGGCGAGGCCGAGCGCACCTTGCTCGATCACTTCAGGACCGCGTCGCTCGAGGGGTTCGGCGCCGCCGGCATGAAATTCGCCGTACCGGCGGCGGGCGCGCTCCTCCATTACCTGAGGGAGACGCAGAAATCCGCCCTCGGCCACATCACCGCCCTCACGCCCTTCTCCATTCACCAGGCGATGATGCTCGACCCCACCACGGTGAAAAGCCTGGAGCTGGTGCAGGCGAGCGACGGCAGCCGGAAAAACTCGCTGCTCGATCTCCTGGACCAGGCCAAGACGCCGATGGGTTCGCGCCGCATACGCGACTGGATACTGAAACCCCGCATCGACCAGGCATCCATCGAGGCGCGCCTCACTCAGGTGGCCGCCTTCAAGGACAAGCTGCTCGAGCGCGGCGACATCCGCACCTTTCTAGGCAACATGACGGACATGGAACGGCTGCTCGGGCGCATCTCCCTCGGGGTGGCCTCGCCGCGCGACTTGGCGGCGCTCAAAACCTCGATCGCGAACCTCACGCCGATCAAGAACCGCCTGGCCGCGTTTTCCGGCGATATCGCCCAGGCCTACGAGAGCCGCTGGGACGCCCTCGACGACGTTTTCGAGCGCATCGACCGCACCATCGAGGACGAGCCGCCGATCAACCCGAAGGCCGGCCAGCTCGTCCGCTCCGGCTGGGACCCGGAGCTCGACCGGCTGAGGTCGATCATTCGCGACGGGAAAAGCTGGATCGCCCGGCTGGAGGCGGATGAAAAGGAGCGCACGGGCATTCCCGTCCTCAAGGTCGGCTACAACAAAATTTACGGCTATTACATCGAGATCACCAAGCGCCACCAGGACCGCGTGCCGGACAACTACATCCGCAAGCAATCGCTGGTCAACGCCGAGCGCTACATCTCGCCGGAACTCAAGGAGTACGAAGCCGAAATCACCGGCGCCGAGGACCAGATCGGCATCCTGGAAGCGAAACTGTTTAAAGCCGTGCAGGACGACGTCGCGGCTGAGGGGTCGCGCATTCAGCAGATGGCCGCCGTCATCAGCGAGCTCGACGCGCTCACCGCGTTCGCCGAAACGGCGCACCGCTTCAACTACAGCCGCCCCGTCATCCGCGAGGATTCCCTGCTCGTGATCGAGGACGGCCGCCACCCGCTGGTGGAGAAAATCGACCCCGCCACGCCGTTCATCCCCAACGACACCCGGCTTGACTCAGAGGACAACCAGATCATGATGATCACCGGGCCCAACATGGCGGGCAAGTCGACCTACCTCAGGCAGGTGGCGCTCATCACCCTGCTCGCGCAGGTGGGCAGTTTCGTGCCCGCCCGCCACGCCGAGATCGGCCTGGTCGACCGCATCTTTTCCCGCGTCGGCGCGCAGGACCACCTGCTGAAGGGGCAGTCCACCTTCATGGTGGAGATGAACGAAACGGCAAACATCCTGAATAACGCGACGCCGAGGAGCCTCATCATCCTCGACGAGATCGGCCGCGGCACCAGCACCTTCGACGGCATCAGCATCGCCTGGGCGGTGGTCGAACACCTGCACGGCGAGGCGGGCGGCGGGCCCAAGACCCTGTTCGCCACGCACTACCACGAACTGACCGATCTCGCCCGCGTGCTGCCCGGCGTGAAGAACTTCAACGTCCAGGTCAAGGAGTGGAACGACGAGATCATCTTCCTCAGGAAAATTGCCCCCGGCGGCGCCGACAAAAGCTACGGCATCCAGGTGGCGCGCCTCGCCGGCCTGCCCCGCGAGGTGCTGGCCCGCGCCTTCGAGATCCTCGACAACCTCGAGAAAAGCGAATTCGACGAATCCGGCAGGCCGACTATCGCCCAGTCGGGCGAGCCGGAGCCCGCACCCAGGCAACTGTCGATTTTTCACGAGGATTCCCCTGCCCTTCCAAGCCTGCTCGACGCCATCGACCCCGAAAACCTCTCGCCCCGGCAGGCGCTCGACAAGCTCTACGAACTCGTCGCCCTGTGGAAGCAGACGAAGTGCTGATTTCCCAGGTGGTCAGGAAAAGATACCCGGTGTCACCGATCGGCACACCGCCAAAAACTAACCGCCGGTTTTTCATGTGCGGCCCTGTGGCATGGCCCTTGCTAAGACAGAGGGACCCCCGGTGCGTGCTGGCAGGCTTAGGCCGCCCGGTCCCCCACTTAATGCTAAGGAGATACGAACATGGCCCACCCCGGCTGCACGGAATGCCCGTTCTGCCACGGGGAAATCAGGGATAAAGCCGTCAAATGCAAGCACTGCGAATCCCTGTTTTTGCCCGACAATCACACCCACGGCGGCGTTTGCCCGTTTTGCAAGGAAGCCATCCACCCCGAAGCCGTCCGCTGCATGCACTGCAAGACGAACCTTTTTTCGATTCCCGTGGCCACGCGCCTGATGCACGCCATCGACCTGGAAAAAATCGTCTTCGGGGATGAATGACCGCACCGGCCGGTGCAACCTGACGGGGCCGCATTTCGGCTGAATTCCCCGCGCCCCGGCGGCAAAACCCGGCCGCAACCCGTAATGTGCTGTAAAATTGGCGTTAATCGCTGTTCCCATCGCCATAAGGTCAATATTTTCCGTTCTTTACAATAGACGGGAAATACGGTATGGTAATTATTGCAGGGGGGATCCAATCGGCCCGGCGAACCTGTCGGCCGCCTCCCAAGTGATTTTTCTCCTGTATTTTTGCGATCCACATCTATTGCTTCAGGGCTTGTCCCATTCACCGCGTTTTGGCACGAAGTCGATCAATTTATAACGAAACATCACCCCGAGGTTTAGCGTGAACCGACAGAACGCATACACAACCCGTCTGGTTGCCGGCATTGTGTTCTTCGCCCTGGCTTTTTTCGCGGCCCCGGCCTGGTCCGAAACCGCGCCCGCCCTGGTCGACCTCAAGGTGAAAACCGAGGGCCGTTACGTCACCCTCGACGCACGGCTCGAAAATGGCCTGAACAACAAGATCCAGGAAGCCATCGCCAGCGGCATGCCCATCACCTTCGCCTACACCATCGAACTGAGGAAACAAGGCGCCCTCTGGGGCAACAAGCTGGTGCGAGCGAGCGAGGTGTCCCACACCGTGCAGTACGACTCGCTCAAAAAGGTTTACCGGTTCACCGCCAAGGGCGATGTGGATGAGCGTAAGGTGATCACCCACAAAAAGGAAAGCTATCAGGAGTTGATGGAAACCCTGAGCGCGGTTCCGATCGTCCCCGTCTACAGCCTCGATCCCGAGGAATCGTATTACGTCCGCATCCGGGCCGATCTCAAGATGGATGAAAAGCTGACGCCCTCTCCCGGCTCGCTGTTGTTCTTCGTGCCGTTCAACGACTTCAAAACCTCCTGGACAGAATCTCCCACCATCGCGCTCGACACGGCAGCCGCTACCGGCAACGAAGGCATCACCGCCAAGAGTGACGAGGGGGAGGACGAAGGAAACCCGGAGGTTTTAAAGCATGTCATCCGATCCTTCAACAAATAACCTCCGCTTCACCCAGCCTTCCGAAGATTTCATTCGGCGCAAAACGCGCCGCGCCCGCATCAACATCGGCCTCGTTGTCCTTTCGCTCGTCGGCCTGACGGCTCTCGAGAACCACTTCCTCAGCCAGCAGACCACCGCGCCGATTTCCAATAACATCGCGATTCTCGCGGTGTTCAACCTCATCCTGATCCTGCTGTTCGTCCTGATGGTCCTGATCGCCAGGAACCTCGTCAAGCTGTACAACGAACGCAAGAGCAAAATCATCGGCTCGCGGTTTCAGACCAAGCTGATCGTGGCCCTGCTGATCCTCGCTTTGGTGCCGTCCACCCTGTTGTTCATCACCGCGAGTAAGCTGTTCACCTTCAGCATCGGCAACTGGTTCAACCTGCAGGTGGAGGGAACGCTGGAGCAATCCATGGACGTGGCGCGGAGTTTCTATGCGCACATGGAGAAGGCCGCGCTGGCGAAGGCAAAAAACATCGAGAACTTCATCATCAAGGGCGAGCTGTACCGCCAGCAGCGAAGGGGGGATCTGGCCGTCCTCACCCGCTCCAAGGTGAATGAATACCAGCTGGCGGGCATCATCGTGTTCGACAGCGACATCAACCGGGTTGCGGAGGAACTGAACCCCGAGCACGAGCTGGGAAACATCGACCTCGACTACCAGGAGCTGATTCGAAAGAGCATCGACGGCGAGGGCGTTTCCGAGATCCGCGCCTGGAACCAGAAAACCTTCCTGACGGTTGTGGTGCCCCTCGCCGAAACCCTTGACGGCAAGCGGTTCATCTGGGGGTATATCGTCACCCTCACCCACATCCCCAAGGCGACGCTCCTCAAGATCGAAGCCATCCGCAACACCTTCGAGGATTACAAGCAGCAGACCTTTCTCAAGCTGCCGGTCACCGCCAGCTATTACATCACGTTCCTTCTCATCACGCTGCTCATCCTGTTCTCGGCCATCTGGCTTGGTTTTTATATCGCCCGCGGCATCACCGTTCCGATTCAGGAGCTGGCCAAGGGCACGCGCCGCATAGCGGGCGGCGATCTCAATTTCAAGATCGATTTCCAGGCCAACGATGAAATCGGCATCCTCGTCGACTCTTTCAACAAGATGACCGGCGAGCTCGCCGACGGCCGCATGAAGATCCACAGCGCGCACGAGCACCTGAAGCAGACCAACATCGAACTGGAGCGGCGGCGCTCCTACATCGAGACGATCCTCGAGAACATCGGCGCGGGCGTCATCTCCATCGACAAGAAAGGCCGCATCACCACCTTCAACAAGGCGGCGGGCCACATCCTCAACACGAACATGGGCGCGGTGTTCGGCCTCAGCTACAAGGACACCTTCCCCGCCTCCTTCCGCGACCCGATTCGCAAGATGATCAAGCAGATGACGTTCCAGAACCGGGAATACGTGGAGGAGCAGATCGAACTGAGGGTGGAGGAAAACACGCTGACCCTGCTCGTCAACATCCAGGTGCTGCGCGACATCGACCAGAAATACCTCGGCCTCGTCATCGTATTCGAGGACCTCACGCAGATGATCAAGACGCAGAAGGTCGCCGCGTGGCGCGAGGTAGCCCAGGGCATCGCGCATGAGATCAAAAACCCGCTCACCCCCATCCAGCTCAACACCCAGCGCCTGCGAAAGAAATTTTACGAGGACAAGGAATCCTTCCAGCGGGTGTTCGAGGAGAGTATCGACATCATCTCCCAGGAGGTCGAGGGCATGAAGGACCTGCTCAGCGAGTTTCAGCGCTTCGCGCGCATGCCCGCGCCCAACCCGAAGCCGGCGTCCCTGCACAAGATCATCGACGACGTGTCGGTGCTCTACACCAACCTCGACAAGACCGTAGAGATAAGCAAGGATT
>QJWD01000071.1 GCA_003235465.1 Nitrospirota bacterium
GCTGAAGAAGGAAGCCGATCCGGATTCGAAGGCCAGACTCGAGCGCATCGGCAAGGTGATCGAGGGCCTCAAGAAAACCTCCGAGGCCATGCAGGCGCAGTGGAAGAATGAGAAGAAGCTCATCGAGGAGAAACGCGCCCTCAAGGAAACCATCGAACGCACCCGGCGCGATAGCGAGAACGCCGAAAGGGAAGGGCGCCTCGAGCAGGCGGCGGAACTCAAATACGGAACGCTGCCCAGGCTCGCCAGCGAGGCGGACAACCTGGAAAAGAAGCTCGCCGAGATCGGCGCGGACAGGCGCATGCTGAACGAGGAAGTGGGTGAAAGCGAGATCTCCAGCATCGTCGCGCGCTGGACGGGCATCCCCGTCGAGCGCATGCTGCAATCGGAAAAGCAGCGCCTCGTCACCATGGAGGACGAGATCAAGAAGCGCGTGGTCGGCCAGGACGATGCGGTGCGCCTGGTGTCCAACGCCATTCGCCGTTCGCGCGCCGGCCTCAGCGAGCCGACGCGGCCCATCGGCACGTTCCTGTTTCTGGGGCCCACCGGGGTGGGGAAAACCCAACTCGCCCGATCGCTCGCCGGCTTCCTGTTCGACGACGAGCAGGCGATGGTGCGCATCGACATGTCCGAATTCATGGAGAAGCATTCGGTGGCCCGCCTCATCGGCGCGCCGCCCGGTTACGTGGGCTACGAGGAGGGCGGCTACCTCACCGAGCACGTGCGCCGCAAGCCGTACTCGGTGGTGCTGTTCGACGAAATCGAAAAGGCGCATTCCGACGTTTTCAACCTGTTTCTGCAGATCCTGGATGAGGGCCGCCTCACCGACGGCCACGGCAAGACGGTGGATTTCAGAAATACCGTCGTGCTCATGACCTCGAACATCGGCGGCAAGCTGATTCAGGAAGCCGGCGAGAAGGCGGCCGAACTGGAGGCCGCGGGCGAGGGCGGTCCCGTCTGGGAGCAGGAGTACGAGCGAGTTCAGGAGACCGTGCGCATGGAGCTTCGCAACCACTTCCGACCGGAGTTTTTGAACCGCATTGACGACATCGTGCTGTTCCGCAACCTGAGCCGGGATCAGATCAAGGCCATCGTCGAGGTGCAGCTTGCGGATTTAAGGAAGCGCCTGGCCGAGCGGCGGATGACCCTCGAGATCACCGAAGCGGCGAAGGAGAGGCTGGCGGAGAAGGGTTACGACCCAGTGTTCGGCGCCAGGCCGCTCAAGCGGGCGGTGCAGAAGTACCTGCAGGACCCGCTGTCGATGAAGATCATAGAGGAGGTGTTCGGCGATGGCGACGACATCCTGGTGGATATCGACCCCGCCACCGGAGCGTTCACCTTCAAGCGGGTGGACGCCGGGCAGGCGGCGATGCGGGAAACCGCCGCCTGAATGGCCCGCTAGAGTTCCACCAGGCGGTGGCGTTTGTCGAGCAGCGGGTAGTAGAGGGCTTTTTTGATCGGCCTTGTTTCGCCCAGGTCGATGAGAAGCTGTTCGTAGCCGTCCAGCTGTTTCTGGTAGCGCGCTTTTTCCTCGCCGAGAAAATCCTCGATATCGGGTCCCTTGTGGGTGCCGGTTTTGTAATCGATGATCCAGCGCACGCCGTCTTCGTCTACGAAGATTCGGTCGATGGCCCTGTTCTGGTAGCGCCCTTCCTTGTACGTGGTGAGGGGCAGCTCCTGAGCCCCCTCGCGGCCGGCGAGCAGCCAGCGGCCCGTCGGGTCGGCCAGGGTGTTTTTTAGCGCCGAAACGGCGGCGGTCAGCCTCTTGTTCGCCTCCCATTCCGGCAGGCCCTCGGCCATGAGCGCGGCCAGCAGGCGGGGGCGCATTTCCTCCACGCGGGCGGGCGTCCACCTGTTAGGCCCTTCATGCGCGATATCGCGAAAGGCGCGGTGCAAAACGTTGCCAAGGGCGCGCGCGCCGAACCCCGCCCAGTCGAACCGGAGCTCCTCGATATCGTCCTCGATGACGACGGGAGCCCGCGCCATGACGATGTCTTCGCACAGGGGCGGCGGCGCGTAGTCCGCGGGCAGGCGGAGGATGCGGTGCGCGGCCAACGCCGGGCCGTCCTCCATTTCGGGCTTGGGGAGCGGCTCATCCATGCACGCCAGGCGCGCCATCCACCCTTCGCCAATGGCCGGCCACAAGCGCCCGAGCAGCGAGTTTCTCTGCGGCTCGTCCTGGCTGTCTTTCAGGTGGCCGAACAGGTGAATCTGCCGCTTGGCCCGCGTCGTCGCGACGTAGAGCAGGCGGATCATCTCGAAGCGGTTTTTTTCCTTATCCATGTCCGCGAGAAAATCGTAGACGGCGGAGTTCGCGCCGCCCTTTTCCTCGATCGGGGCGAGCAGCAGGTCGTCGCCATGGGGCATCCAGTAAACCAGGCGCTTGCTGTCCGCGGGTGTTCGCTTGCCCAAGCCCGGCAGGAGGACGAAATCGAACTCCAGGCCCTTGGCCTTGTGCAAGGTCATGATCTGCACCGGCTGGCCGTCGCCGGTCTGCGGGCTGGCGAAGATCTGGTCGATCACCTGATGAAAGTTTTCCAGCTGGGCCGGGTCCCCCGATTCGGCGGCCTGTTCCACCTCGTCGAAGAACACCTCGATGTCCTCCCCGCACTTGGCGCAGGCGGGCCCGCCGAGCGCAACCCAGCAGCCCTCGAGAACGTCCCGAAACCGCGCCCAGGACAGCCCCGCCATCACCGGCGTCAGGGTGGAGACGAACTTCGCCGCGCGCAGCCTGCCGTCCTCGCTCATCGTGCCTGTCCCCTGGCCCTGTTGCAATAAATCCCAAACCGGGGTCTCGCGATCCCGCCAGGAGAGCTGATGCAGGTCGTGAAGCGACAGCCCGCACCACGGCGCGCGCAGCACCGACAGCCACGCCAGGCGGTCGCCGGGGTTCAGGAGCGCCCGCATCAGGGCCAACAGGTCGCGGATCTCCGGACGCGACGTGAGCGGGTCGATGTCCTCGGCCTGAAAGCGGATGCGCCGGGCGTGCAGAAGCGGCACGATCTCCCCCAGGTGGCTGCGCGCCCTCACCAGCAGGGCGATGCTGGCTTCGGGATAGCGCGACCTCAGCTCTTCGATCAGGCCGACGGCCTCTTCCGCCTCGGCCCGGCCCCGCTCCGCCTTATCAGTTCCCGGCGGCAGGGGGTGGTAGACGGCGCCCGGCAGGTCCTCCTTTTCCCAGAAGGCTTCGCTCGCGGAATAGGCGATGGCGCCGGTTTTGGGATTGTCGTGATTGGGGAACAGGCCCTGGAAACACCCGTTGACCCACTCAACTACGTTTTCCTGCGAACGGAAATTGGTCCTGAGCGTCAGCGGCTTGAGTTCGATGTGGTTCATGCTGTGTTGCCGCGTTTCGAGAAACAGGCCCACCTCGGCGTCGCGAAAGCGGTAGATCGATTGCATCGGATCGCCGACAATGAACAGGGTGCGGCCGTCGCTGCGCTCCCAGCCGGAGGTCAGCCTCTTGAGAAGCTCGTACTGCTTGTAGGAGGTGTCCTGGTATTCATCGACGAGGATATGCTGAATCTGGTGGTCCAGGTACAGCAGGAGGTCGGTGGGGTCGTCGCTGTCGCCGAGCGCCGTCAATGCCGACAGCGAAATCTCGCTGAAGTCGGTGACGCCCTGGGTGGAGAACACCTCGCGCAGCGTGTCCGCCATGAAGGGGAGGATGAGCAGCGTGGACTTGAGCACGTTCCATTCGTCGTCGCTGAAACGCGGGTGCGGCGCGGCGCGCACCTCGGCGAGGTTTTCCGCA
>QJWD01000222.1 GCA_003235465.1 Nitrospirota bacterium
TCATCGCCACCTTCCTCATCGCCACGCTGCTCTGGGGCAACCTGACGAACCATTACATCTGGCTGATCGTGTTCACCACCCTCGGCTTCGGCGGCCTCGGCTTCATCGACGATTACCGCAAGATCCAGACCGGCGAAGGCCTGACCGCGCGCATGAAGATCGTCGTCCAGGTCCTCATCAGCCTGGCCATCGGCATTTACCTGATCTATTTCGATCCGGCGCGCGCCGGCACCGCCACCAGTCTTTCCGTGCCGTTCCTGAAAGGCTTCCAGCCCGACCTCGGCGCCATCTACCTTCTCTTCATCGTGTTCATCATCGTCGGCACCTCGAACGCCGTCAACCTCACCGACGGCCTCGACGGGCTGGCCATCGGGCCGATCATCATCGCCGTCGCCACCTACACCGGCATCGTCTACGTGTGCGGGCACATCAAGTTCGCCGAGTACCTGAACATCCAGTACATCAAGGAAGCGGGCGAAGTGGCCGTCGCCTCGAGCGCGATCCTCGGCGCCAGCCTCGGCTTCCTCTGGTTCAACAGCTACCCGGCGCAGGTGTTCATGGGCGATGTCGGCTCTCTGACCCTGGGCGGCATCCTCGGCACCCTGGCCGTCATCGCCAAGCACGAACTGCTGCTCATCCTAGTGGGCGGAATTTTTGTCATCGAGGCGCTCTCGGTGATCATCCAGGTTGGCTATTTCAAATACTCCGGGGGAAAGCGCGTCTTCAAGATGGCGCCCCTGCACCACCATTTCGAAAAATCGGGCTGGGCGGAACCGAAGGTGATCGTCCGCTTCTGGATCGTGGCGGTGGTCCTCGCCATGATCAGCCTGAGCACCCTCAAGTTGAGATAAGGGATGGAAACCGCGAATAAACATTTTGCTGTCGTCGGCCTGGGCCGCTCCGGCATCGCCGCTGCCAACTTTCTCGCCGGCCGCGGCGGGCGGGTGGAACTCGTCGAGGCGCGCGCCGAAGCGCTGGCGAAAGACGCCGCTGGCGCCCTGAACCCGGCGGTGGAAGTGCGCTACGGCACCAGCGAACCTCCGGCCAGGGCCGAGTGCATCGTCTTAAGCCCCGGCGTGGACAGCGAGGCGGAATTCCTTCGCCCCGCGCGCGAACGTGGCCAGGAAATCATCGGCGAGATCGAACTCGCCTCGCGCCATGCCCGCGCCCCCATCATCGCCGTCACCGGCACAAACGGCAAAACCACCTGCACCACGCTGATCGGCAACATCCTCAAGACCTGGGGCAAGGACGCACCCACCGGCGGCAACATCGGCACGCCGTTCATCAGCCTGGTGGACCGCGAGAACACGGATTTCTTCGTCATCGAAGTGTCGAGCTTTCAGCTCGAAACCATCCACCGGTTCCGGCCGCGCATCGCCGTGTGGCTGAACATCAGCCCCGACCACCTCGACCGGCACAAGACGCTGGAGAACTACATCCGCATCAAGGCGCGCATCGCCATGAACCAGTCGGCGGGCGACGCCCTCGTCCTGAACCACGACGACAGGCGGGTGATGGAAGCGGCGCGGCCCGAGAACGTGCGCACGGTTTTTTTCAGCCAGAAGTCGCGCCTCGAAGAAGGCGTTTTTGTTAGCGGGCAGGTTATCCTGTCTCGCTTCATTGGCGAGGAGGAGATCCTATGCCGCATCGACGAACTCAAGGAGCCGACCCGCTGGCAGATGGAAAACGTGCTCGCCGCCGCCGCCGCCGCGCACCTCGCGGGCGCGCCGCGGAGCGCCATCGCCGACGCGCTGCGCGACTACGCCGGCATGGCGCACCGGCTGGAATGGGTGCGCACGCTCAACGGCATCGACTTCATCAACGACTCCAAGGGGACCAACGTCGGCGCCCTGGAAAAATCCCTCCAGTCCGTCACCCGGCCGGTGATTCTCATCGCCGGCGGCAAGGACAAGGCGGGGGATTTCGCGCCGCTTGCCGCGCTTCTGAAATCGCGCGTCAAGCACATGGTGCTGATCGGTGAGACGAAAACCAAGTTCCGCCAGATCCTGAACGGCTCGTTCAGCTACGAAGACGCCGAAACCCTCAAGGACGCCATCGACAAGGCTTACACGAAGGCCGAAGCGGGCGATGTGGTGCTGCTTTCCCCGGCCTGCGCCAGCTTCGACATGTTCACCGATTACGAGGACCGGGGAAACCAGTTCAAGACCCACGTCTACGAACTTTAAGGCAACTTTGCGAATCACGGAGACCCTCTTGCCGCAAGCGAACACAGCGCACCATGGAGCCGATGCCATCCTGCGCATCGCCCTCGCCCTGCTCCTGCTCACCGGCCTCGTCATGGTGTACAGCGCGAGCGCGGTGTTCGCGATGGAGGAGCACGGCGACGCCTACTATTTTCTCAAGCGCCAGTCGCTTTGGTGCCTCATCGGCCTCGGCGTGCTGCTCGTCGCCAGGCATGTGGATTACCGACGGCTGCAGGCCTGGACCTACCCCATCATGGCGGTGTGCTTCATTCTCCTGATGGCGGTGATGGTGCCCAGCCTGAGCCAGGAGGCCGGCGGCGCCAGGCGCTGGCTGAAGCTCGGCCCCCTCGTCTTTCAACCCTCGGAACTGGCGAAGTTCGCCCTCGTTCTGTTCATCGCCAAGAGCCTCGTCAAACGCGCCGACCAGCTCAAGAACTTCGCCTACGGCTACCTGCCCAACCTGATCGTGCTCGGGTTCTTTTTCCTGCCAATCCTGTTCCAGCCGGATTTCGGCACCGCCATGATCATCGGCGCGGTCACCCTGACGATGCTGTTCGTCGCGGGCCTGCGCACCAAGTTCCTGGTGTATTCCGGCCTGGCGCTGATCCCGTTCGTGGTTTCGGCGATCCTCAGCCAGGGTTACCGGACGCGGCGCATCCTCGCCTTTCTCGACCCCTGGCAGGACCCCTCGGACGCGGGATTTCAGGCGATCCAGTCGTTCTACGCCTTCGGCCGTGGCGGGGCTTTCGGGGTCGGCCTCGGCGACAGCAACCAGAAGCTGTTCTACCTGCCCGAGGCGCATACGGATTTCATTTTTTCGGTGATCGGCGAAGAGCTTGGGTTCATCGGCGTCATGGCCATCACCGTGCTGTTCACGCTGGTCATCTGGCGCGGCTTCATCACCGCGTACCGCGTCAAGGACGATTTCGGCACCCACCTCGCCATCGGCCTGACCCTGCTGATCGGCATTCAGGCGTTTGTCAACATGGGTGTGGCCACGGGGCTGTTGCCCACCAAGGGGCTGACCCTCCCGTTCATCAGCCTGGGCGGGTCGTCGATGGTGGTTTCCATGCTGTGCATGGGAATTTTGTTGAATATTTCGGAACACGCCGCCCTCAGGCGATGAGGCAGCCGCCATGGGCCATCGAGTCGTCATCGCCGGCGGGGGAACGGGCGGCCACCTGTATCCGGGCATCGCTCTCGCCCGTGCACTGTTAAAGACGGATATGAGCATCGACATCACATTCATCGGCACCGAACGCGGCATCGAATCACGCGTGCTGCCGCGTGAAGGCCTGAGGCTGAAGACCATCGCCGCCTCGGGCCTCCTCGGCAAGCGCGGCCTGGGCCGCATCTCGGCATGGCTGAAGCTGCCGCTCGGCCTGTTGCAGGCGATGGGCTTTCTCGCCAGTAAGCGCCCCGGCCTCGTCGTCGGCGTCGGCGGATACGTCTCGGGCCCGGCAGGGCTCGCGGCGAAGCTGCTCGGCATTCCCCTGCTCCTGCACGAGCAAAACGCCCTACCCGGCGCCACCAACCGCCTGCTCGGCAAGGTGGCGGACAAGATCGCGGTTTCCTATCCGGAATCCGCGCGCTATTTCCCCGCCGGAAAGGTGGTGGAAACCGGCAACATGATCCGCGAGGGCTTCGCCGCCGCTTCGGCCGCCCCCGCGGGCGGGAGCTTCACCGTGCTGGTGCTGGGCGGCAGCCAGGGGGCGCATTCGATCAACATCGCCATGACCGGGGCGCTCGAGGGCCTCGCCGCCGTCAAGGACCGTCTCCACATCATTCACCAGACGGGGGAAAAGGATTTCATCGAGATCAAGCGGCAGTACGAGGAAGCCGGGTTCAGCGCCGAGGTCAAGCCCTTCATCGACGACATGGCGCCGTGCTATCACGCCGCCTCGCTCATCATCGCGCGCGCCGGCGCCACCTCGCTGGCCGAGATCACCGCCTGCGGCAGGGCCTCGGTCCTCATTCCCTTTCCGCACGCGGCGCACAACCATCAGGAGAAAAACGCCCGCGTGCTGGAAGCGGCGGGCGCGGCGGAAGTGATCCTCGATCACGAGGCGAGCGGCGGGCGCTTCGCCCGCGCCATCCTCGGCGCCATCGACGACCCCCAGGGCCTCGCCCGGCGCGCGGCAAACAGCCTGAGCCTCGGCCGGCCCGACGCCACCGCGAGGGTGCGGGACCTGTGCCTGGACATACTCGGCCTGAAAGCAGGGACCGGGGCCAAGAACGGCGGGCTGTCATGTATCTAGGCAAAACCAGAAGGATCCATTTTATCGGCATCGGAGGATCGGGCATGAGCGGCATCGCCGAGGTGCTCAAAAACCAGGGTTACGAAGTGACCGGGTCGGATATGAAAAAAAGCCGCGTGACGGCGCACCTCGAGAGCCTCGGCGTTCGCGTCAGCGAAGGCCACATGGCCGAACACGTGGAGGACGCCCAGGTGGTGGTGGTGTCGAGCGCCGTCGACCCGAAAAATGTTGAAGTGGCCGCGGCGCGCGAGCGCATGATCCCGGTCATCCCGCGGGCGGAAATGCTCGCCGAACTCATGCGCTTGAAGCACGGCATCGCCATTGCCGGCACCCACGGCAAGACCACCACCACCTCGATGGTGGCCACGGTGCTCGACCACGGCGGGCTGGACCCCACCGTCGTCATCGGCGGCCGCCTGAAGAGCGCGAGCGGCCACAGCAAGCTCGGGCAAAGCGAATTCCTCGTCGCCGAGGCGGACGAAAGCGACGGCTCGTTCCTGAAACTTTCGCCCACCCTCGCCGTCATCACCACCCTCGACGAGGAGCACATGGATTATTACAAGACCCTCGACGGCATGAAGCAGGCGTTTCTCGCCTTCATCAACAAGGTGCCGTTCTACGGCGCGGCGGTGATCTGCCTCGATGACGACAACCTGCAATCGCTGATTCCGTCCATCGAAAAGCGCATTCTCACCTACGGCCTGACGGCGCAGGCCGATGTGACGGCGAAAAACATCGCCCTCGAATACATGGTGAGCCGCTTCACCGTTTACCACCGGGGGAGTGAGCTCGGGCGCGTCTCGTCCCGGGCGCTCGGCCACCACAACGTGCAGAACGCGCTCGCCGCCGTGGCGGTGGGCCTGGAGCTCGGCATCGGCTTCGCCGAGATCCGCACGGCCATCGAGGAATTCGCCGGCGTGCAGCGGCGCTTCGAAATCATCCACCAGGACGATGAGCTGACCCTGGTCGACGACTACGGCCACCACCCGGCGGAAATCGAGGCGACGCTGAAAACAGCGCGCGAGGCCTGGCCCGAGCGGAGGCTGGTGGTGGTTTTTCAGCCGCACCGCTACTCCAGGACCAAGTGGCTGCTTACTAGTTTCTGGCGCGCGTTCAACGATGCCGACCGCCTGGTCGTGACCGACATCTACCCCGGCGGCGAAGCCCCCATCGAGGGCGTGCACGCCAGGCGCATCGCCGAGGGGGTGAAGGAATCCGGTCACAGGAACGTCGAATACGTGGCCGGCCTGGACGAGGTGGCGGAGCGGCTCAAAACCAGCCTCAAGCCCGGGGACGTGGTGATCACCCTCGGCGCGGGCGATGTCGGCGATGTGCTTCGGCGCCTGATGTCCCCCTGCTCCGACGAATCGAATAAAAACTAGAGAGGGCAATATGTCGCGTGAGTTGTGGAAACCGAGGTTGATACGATGGGCCAACACCGGCCCGGGCCGGGGCATCGTGCTGCGCACCCGGCTGGATTTGCCCAAAACCGTTCTCGGACGCAAAATCCTGCAGAGAAAATCCATGAACCCTTCTTATTCCTGGCTGCACAAGATCAAGGGCGAGGTGAAGCGCGATGAGCTGCTCTCGGCCCACACCTCCATGCGCATCGGCGGGCCGGCGGATATTTTCATTTTGCCGCGCGATCTCGCCGACCTCGAAACCATCCTCGCCCATCGCGGGGATACGCCGTTTTTCATGCTCGGCGAAGGCACCAACCTCTTGGTGAGGGACCGTGGCATCCGCGGCGTGGTGGTGTCGCTCAAGGAGAGTTTCAAGAACATCGATGGGCCCAGGTTCGACAACGGAGACAGCACGGCAACGCTCACCGTTGGCGCCGGGGTGAAGATGTCTTACCTGGCCAAGTACGCCGCGCGCTACGGGCTCACCGGCATCGAACGGCTGGTCGGCATTCCCGGTTCGCTGGGCGGGGCTCTCGTGATGAACGCCGGCGCCGAGGGCACCGAGATCGGCCAGGTGGTCGAAAGCGTGACGCGCCTCACCCCAGGCAGCAAGCTTGAAACCCTGAGCCGCGATGAGCTGGTTTTCCATTACCGCAAAACCGAATTCCCCACGGCGGCAGGCGTCATCGTCGAGGCCACCTTGCGCCTCAGGAAAAGCGACCCGGCGAGCGTGCAAAAGGTCATGGACCAGCACCTCACCAGGCGCGGCCAGAGCCAGCCGCTCACGATTCCGAACTCCGGCTCGATATTCAAGAACCCCCCGGGCGATGCCGCGGGCCGCCTCATCGAAGCGGCGGGCCTCAAGGGCTGCCACGTCGGGCAGGCGGCGGTGTCGCTCAAGCACGCGAACTTCATCGTCAACCAGGGCGGGGCCACGGCGCTGGACGTGATCCGGCTGATCGAACACATTCAGGATACGGTGGCGGCGAAGTTCGGCGTTACGCTCGAACGCGAGATCATCATCGTTGGAGATTGAACCATGAATTTAAGGTCCGCTAACAAAGGTACCCCCTCCTTCCTTTGTCTCCGGCCCTTTGGCCAGGGCCGGGGGCGGACCTCTTTTTTGCCATGAACGGATGCCCATGGATGCGCTGAAGAACAAAAAAATTGGCGTGCTTTTAGGAGGCCTCTCGCCGGAGAGGGAGATCTCCCTTCTCTCGGGCAATGCCGTTCTTTCGGCCCTCAAGGGAATGGGCCTCGACGCCCTGGGCATCGACGTCGGCAGGAACGTCGCTCTCCGCCTGAAGGAAACCGGCATCGACCTCGCCTTCATCGCCCTGCACGGCAACTACGGCGAGGACGGCTCGATCCAGGGCCTGCTGGAATACGCCGGCATTCCCTACACCGGCGCGGGGGTTTTGAGCAGCGCCCTCGCTTACGACAAGGTGAAGTCGAAGGAGATTTTCCGGGTGAACGGCATCCCAACCGCCAATTACCAGGTCGCCCGCCGAAGCGAACGCGGGACGCTTAGCCGCGAGATCGACGGGCCGGTGGCGATCAAGCCGTCCAACCAGGGCTCGAGCCTCGGCATCAGCATCGTCAAGGACGATGCGGGCTTTGAGGCGGCGCTCGACCTGGCGTTCAAGTATTCGGAGGAAATCCTCATCGAGGAGTTCATCGAAGGCCGGCTGGTGGCGGTGGGCATGAACGGCGAGGAGCCGATGCCGGTCGTCCACATCCGCCCGCATTCGGGGTTTTACGATTACGAGGCCAAGTACACCCGCGGCAAGACCGACTACCAGTGCCCCGCCGATCTCACGGGTGCCGAGCTTAAGCGCCTTCAGGATGTCGCCCGCCAGGTGTTCAGGGTGCTGAAGGCCCGCGGCGTGCCGCGTGTCGACGCCATCATCGACGCAAACGGCGAGCCGATGGTCCTGGAGATGAACACCATCCCCGGCCTGACGCCGACAAGCCTGCTGCCGATGGCGGCCCGCCAGGCGGGAATGGACTTCCAGGCGCTGACGCTTGAGATCCTCAAAAAAGCGGCTCTCGATAACGAGGAGCTATAACAGGCCATGGACTTTGCGGTCGCTAAAAAGAAGAACCCGTCATCCACCTGGCTCAAGGTGCGCGTCAGCCAGCGCAAAAAGCAGAAGGCGAGCGCCACCGCGCCGAAGCGGGGAAAAAACGCGAAGCGCGCGCCCGAACTGAGGGAAAAGCTGCGCCAGGCCTCGCGTGCGCTCATGAAGGGGCTGCTTTTGGCCGGCGCGGCGGCGGCGGTTTACCAGGCGGGGGTGTTCTTCACCACCTCCCCCCGGTTCGCGGTGTCCCGCGTGACGGTCACCGGCAACGAGATGGTGAAGAACCAGGAACTGCGCCAGGCGCTCAGGTCGGTTTCCAGGCAGAACATTTTTTTGACCGACCTGGAAGCGGTGGCCAGGCAGTTCGAGGCGCACCCCTGGGTGAAAACAGCGGCGGTGCGCAAGGTGTTTCCGAGCAGCCTGCATGTCCAGCTCCGGGAGCGCGAACCGTTCGCCCGCATCCAGCTTGGGGAAACCTATGTGATGGATTCCGAAGGCGTGCTCCTGACCCGGGACAGCGAGCAATACAGCCACCTGCCGCTAGTGGTTCACTCCGAGGAGCGGCGGGCAAGGCCGGGGGAAACGGTGGCAGCGGGAAACGTGGTGGAGAGCCTGCGGGTCATGCGTGCGCTGAACGGCCTGCCGTTCTTTCAAAACAGCGGCATCGAAAGCACGCGCATCCGCTCCGGCCAGCGCGTCGAATTCGCCACGCGGGATGAGGGAATGCGGGTGTTCATGGCCCTTAGCGACCTCAAGGAGAATTTCAGGAACTTCAGAATGCTGATGAACACTTTGGAAAGAAACGATAAACACATCGACCGCATCGATCTGTCGTTCAAGAACCAGGTCGTGGTCCACTACAGGTGATGCGCATGAATTATCGCAGTGCAAAACGGCAAGGAGAACGGGTTCATGGCCAGGAACAGTGATTGCATCGTGGGCCTCGACATCGGCACCACCAAGATTGTCTGCATCATCGGCGAAGCCTCGCCCGATGGCAGGATAGAGATCATCGGCCTCGGCCAGCACCCTTCCAAGGGCCTGCGCAAGGGCGTGGTGGTCAACATCGACAGCACCGTGGAGTCGATCAAAAACGCGGTGGAGGAAGCGGAGTTGATGGCCGGCGTCGAGATCGATTCGGTGTTCGTCGGCATCGCCGGCGGCCACATCAACAGCCTCAACAGCCACGGCATCATCGCCGTCAAGGGCAAGGAAATCGTGCAGAAGGACATCGAGCGGGTGATCGAGGCGGCGAAGGCCATCGCCATTCCTCTCGACCGGGAGGTGATCCACGTCCTGCCGCAGGAATTCATCGTCGACGAGCAGGAGGGCATCAAGACGCCGCTCGGCATGGCGGGCGTCCGCCTGGAGGCGAAGGTGCACATCGTCACCGCCGCGGTGACCTCGGCGCAGAACATCGTCAAATGCGTCAACAAGGCGGGCCTCGGCGTGCAGGACATCGTTCTCGAACAGCTGGCGTCGAGCGAGTCGGTGCTGTCGCCGGACGAGAAGGAACTCGGCGTCGCCATGATCGACATTGGCGGCGGCACCTCGGACATGGCGATTTTCTACCAGGGGGCGATCAAGCACACCGGCGTGCTGACCATCGCCGGATCGCAGATGACCAACGACATCGCCATCGGCCTCAGGACGCCGAATTCGGAGGCGGAAAAAATCAAGCACAGCTACGGCTGCGCCTTCGCCGCCCTGGTCGGCCAGAACGAGACCCTCGAGGTGCCGAGCGTCGGCGGGCGCGAGGCGCGCACGGTGAGCCGGCAGATCCTGAGCGAAATCATCGAGGCGCGCTCGCGCGAGATGTTCGAGCTGCTCGATCACGAGCTCACCACCTCCGGCTTTCGCGAATTGATCTCCTCCGGCATCGTCCTCACCGGCGGGGCGGCCAGCATGCAGGGCATGGCGGAACTGGCCGAGGACGTGTTTCAGACGCCGGTGCGCCTGGGGTTGCCGATGAAAATGGGAGGCCTGATCGACGTCGTCAACAACCCCATGTACGCCACCAGCACGGGGCTGGTTCAGTATGGCATGAGGCAGCAACAATCCGGCACCACGCGTGAGCTTCGGGGCCGCAACCTGTTCGACAAAATATTCAGTCGCATGAAAGACTGGGCAAATGAATTTTTCTAATCAAGGGAGGATATTATGGGCTTGATAGAATTTGACAATATGAACGAGTACTCCGCGCGCATCAAGGTGGTGGGCGTGGGGGGCGGCGGCACCAACGCCGTCAATTCAATGGTCCGCCACAACATCCGCGGGGTGGACTTCATCGTGGCCAACACCGACGTGCAGTCGCTCGACGCGTCGGATTGCCGGGACAAGATTCAGATCGGCGTGCAGCTGACGCGCGGCCTGGGCGCGGGCTCCAACCCGGAAATCGGCCGCATGGCGGCGGAGGAGAGCGAGGATCAGATCCGCGCCATGCTCGACGGCGCCGACATGGTGTTCATCACCGCCGGCATGGGCGGCGGCACCGGCACCGGAGCGGCCCCCACCATCGCGCGCATCGCCAAGGAAATGGGAGCGCTCACCGTGGGCGTCGCCACCAAGCCGTTCTCCTTCGAGGGCAAGCGGCGGATGAGCCAGGCGGAACACGGCCTGCAGGAGCTCAAGGGGTCGGTGGACACGCTGATCATCATCCCCAACCAGAAGCTGCTCAGCTTCGTCGGCGAGAACACGTCGTTCATGGGCGCGTTCGGCATGGTGGACGACGTGCTGCAGCAGGCGGTGTGCAGCATCTCGGATTTGATCGTGGTGCCGGGCCTCATCAACCTGGATTTCGCCGACGTCAAGACGATCATGAGCGACATGGGCAAGGCCCTCATGGGCAGCGGCATCGCCAGCGGCGAGAACCGCGCCATCGAAGCGGCTCAGAAGGCCATCTCGAGCCCGCTGCTCGACGAGGCCTCCGTCGACGGGGCGAAAGGCCTGCTGATCAACATCACCGGCGGGCAGGATCTGACCCTGATGGAAGTCAACGAGGCGTCCATGCTGATCCAGCAAAACGCCCACGACGACGCGCACATCATCTTCGGCGCGGTGATCGACGACCAGATGGACGGCCACATGCGGGTGACGGTGATCGCCACCGGCTTCGAGAAGCGCGCCCCGGTGCTCAAGGAAGTGCCGCCGCTCAAGGAAGTGCCGATTTTAAAGAGAGTGGAAAACGGCGATACCCTGCCGCAGGAGACGATCAGCCCGTCTTCTTACCAGAACCTGAAGACCCTCGCGCACGCCATCAAGGAAACCACGCCGGGGTCGCTGTCGAAAACGATCAACTTCGACATCCCCACCTTCCTGAGAAAACACGCCGACTGAAACGCGGCCTCGGGCTCCCCGCCCGAGGCCAACTTCGACGGCCGGGCGCGGGGGGCGCCCGCTCAGGACGAGGGCGAAACCGGTTCGCTCTCCTGCCGCTCGCCCGTCTCGAAGCCCGACAGCCTGGCGACCCAGGGAAACCGCTCGGTTTCCGCGCCGGTGTAACCCAAATTGAACACCGTCGGGCTTTTGGCCACCTTGTCCGGATGCGGATAGTAGGTGCCGAACACACGATCCCAGAAAAAGTTGGTGATACCGTAATTGCCGTTCTCGTTGCGGAAGTGGTGCGCGAGGTGCAGTTTCTTGATGCGCTTGAGAAACGCGAACTTCGGCGTGTAGGCGAGATGCTGAATGCAGTGGCAAAACTCGTAAAAGCAGGTGGTAACGAGGCCGGTGGCGAGCGCCGCGACCGCCCCCGGCACGCCGCCAATGAGCCCGCCCACCGGAAGGGTGATGGCGAGGATGGTCGGCAGGGTGGTGGGCAGCGCGCCGAACAGGACGCCCAGGTCGTTGGGGTCGCTGTGGTGGTCGAAATGGATGCGCTTCCACAAGGCCGCCGTATTCGGGGACTTGTAAAGCCAGCGCCCGTGCAGCACGTAACGGTGCAGGATAAACCAGACGAGCGCGTACACGAACGGCACCGCCACCACCGCCAGGAGCACCGGCCACACGCTCTCCATCGCGAATGCCGCCAAGCCCGCGGACAACGCCGCGAGCACCAGGTACACCTGGATGGCGGGGTAGGCGAAGTAGGCTTCCACCAGTTCGCCGAGGGTCATTTTATCGAGGTGGTGCTTCTGGCCTTGCCAGAGCTTGGATGCGAACAGCAACGGGGGTTCTCCCTACAGTCGATGAGGTCGGTGACGCCGGAGGT
>QJWD01000195.1 GCA_003235465.1 Nitrospirota bacterium
CATAAGGCCGAGCGTAAGCGCCAGCGCCATTCCCAATAGCGTCGCCTGCACGGTGACGGCGAGCGCGCTGGCGAACTCAGGCAGTATGGAGACGGCGAAGTTCCAGTCGAAGATCATGCCAGCCCCCCGTGGTCGCGACCGTGGGCGAGCCGCCTCTCCAGCTGGCGAAAGCCCAGCTGCATCGCCTGCGCCAGCACAAAGTAGATCAGCAGAAGGAGCGCGAACACGGGGCCCGATTGCAGGGTGGCGGCGCGCAGGGTTTGCGCCTGGAACGTCAGGTCGCCGAGGGTGATGAGCGAGACCAGCGCGGTGTTCTTGAGCAGCTCGATGGCCAGGTTGCCGGCGGGCGGCACCATGGCGAGCGCCGCCTGCGGCAGGATAATCTTGAACAGGGTCTGCCGGGAAGACAGGTTGAGGGCGCGCGCCGCCTGGTGCTGCTCGCGCGGCACGGCGACGAGCGCGCCGCGAACCACCTCGGCGCCGTAAGCGCCGCTGTTGAGCCCGAGCACCAGGATGCCGGCGGTGATGGCGTCGAAGCGGATGCCGATGAGGGGCAGCGCGAAATACACCCAGAACAATTGCACAAGCGCCGAGGTGCCGCGAAACAGTTCAACGTAGACGAGCGCAAAGGTGCGCAGCGCGGCAAAGCTAGAAAGGCAGGCCATGCCCGCGGCGAAGGCGGCGACGGCGGCCACAACCATCGCGCCCAGGGTGATGAGCAGGGTGATCTTGAGGCCGGAAGCGAGCGCCAGGGCGTAGTCCATCATCGCCTCGGGCCGTCAGGAGGCCGCTTCTCCATCCCGGCACAGGGCCTCGGCGCGGGCGTCGCCGGGCAGTTGATCCTCGCCGAAGCCGAAGGGGGCGACGGCTTGCCGGTGTTCGGCGGTGCCGAGAAAGCGGGCGAGCGCCTCATCGAATTTCTTGCGCAGGGCGTCGTCTTCCTTGCGAAAGGCGAAGGCGCCGTAGCCGATCGCCACCTTGCCGCCAATGACGGGGCCGCTGAAGGGATCGGCGCGTTCCAGCGCGCTGTCGTTCGCCTTGGCCAGCATGTCCTGGACGGTGAGGGCGGTGCCCGCGAAGGCGTCGACCCTGCCCGCGCTCATGCCGGACAGGGCGCTCGGCACATCGGGAAACGGCGTGATCTGGTCGCTGGGGATGCCGACGGCGATGGCGTACCTTCCCTCCATGGTTCCCGTCACCAGGCCCAGTTTCACGCCGGCCTTCGCCGCCACATCCTCATAACTGTGCAAGCCCTTCGGGTTGCCGGCGTGGACGATGAAGGCTTCACCCATCTTGTAGGTGGGGTTGGAAAAGGCCGCCTCGCGGCAGCGCTCGGGGGTGATGTACATGCCGGCGGCGATGATGTCGAAACGGTCGGCCTTGAGCCCGGGAATGAGGGAGCTGAATTCGGTGAGCACGCCCTCGATGCGGGAGACGCCCATTCGGCCAAGCACGATGCGCGCGATCTCCGGCGCTTCGCCGGTCAACCGGTCCTGCTCAGGGTCGATATAGGCGTAGGGCGCTTCGTTGGCGAACCCCACCCGCACCACGCCGTCGTGCCTTAGCCGTTCCAGGGGGTCGCCCTGTTCGGCGGGGCCGCACGCGGCAAGCGCCAGGGCAAGAAACACCAGCAGGCCCATTACCCGCCGCGCCATTGCACCGCTCCGGCTGGCGCAGGCTCTCTTCACGCGGGCGCGGGCTGGCCCCAAGGGGCGGTGACGCTTCGGCGGGTTCATTCCTGTTCGACGGCGGAGTCCACGAGCGGGTAGACACCGTCCTTGTCGTGCACTTCGGCGCCGTTTAAGGGCGGGTTGAACACGCAGATCATCCTTAAGCCGCTTTCTGTCCTGAGGATGTGTTTTTCGTTGCCGTCCAGGGCGTAGATCGTCCCCGCCTCGAGGGCGTGCTTTTCACCCGTCGTCAGGTCTTCCAACTCGCCCTCTCCGGCAATGCAGTAGACCGCCTCCAGATGGTGCTTGTACCAGATGCGAATTTCGGTTCCGGGGAAAATCTGCGTGTCGTGGAACGAAAAGCCCATGCCGTCTTTTTTAAGCAGCAGGCGTCGGCTCCGCCAGGTTTCGGCGGAAATATCGCTATCCCCGCCGTTCAGGTCATCCAGTCGTCGAACGATCATCGTCCCCTCACGTTTACGGCGCGCCTAGACCAGGACCTCTCCCGCCATGGCCGTCACGCACTCTTCAATGATATCCAGCCCCTTCTCCAGGTGCTCGTCGTCGATATTGAGCGGCGGCAGAAGTTTAAGCACGTCGCTGTCGGCACCCGAGGTTTCGACCAGCAAGCGCTCTTCAAAACACGATTCGGACAGGCGCGAGCCCATGCCCCTTTCCCTGAGCGCAAGGCCGAGGATCAACCCGCGCCCGCGAACGCTTTCGATCAACTCGGGGAAATTTTGCGCCATCTCCTCGAGCCGGTTTCGGGCGAGGCGGCTTTTTCTCGCGATCTCGTCCGAAAAGCGGCTGGTTTCCCAATAATCGAGAACCGCGGCGCCGGTGACGAACGCCAGGTTGTTGCCGCGAAAGGTGCCGTTGTGCTCGCCGGGCTCCCAGATGTCGAGATCGGGGCGGATGAGGCACAACGCCATCGGCAACCCGTAACCGCTGATGGATTTCGACAAGCAGACCACATCCGGCTGGATGCCCGTGCCCTCGAAACTGAAGAAGGGGCCGGTGCGGCCGCAGCCGGCCTGGATGTCGTCGACGATGAGCAGCATGTCGTATTTCTGGCACAGCGCCTGCAAGCGCTTCAGCCACTCCCTGCCTGCGGCGTGCAACCCGCCTTCCGCCTGAATGGTTTCGACGATGGCCGCGGCGGGCAAATCCACCCCGCTGCCGCTGCACTCCAGCATGCGGTCCATGTATTCGATGGTGTCGACCTCTTCACCGAGGTAGCCGTCGTAAGGCATGCAGATGGTGTTGGTGAGGGGCAGGCCCGCGCCCTCGCGCTTGAACATGTTGCCGGAGATGGACAGCGAACCGAGCGTCATGCCGTGAAACGCCTGGGTGAAGAACAGGATTTTTTCCCGCCCGGTCACCTTGCGGGCGAGCTTCAGGCTGCTTTCCACCGCGTTGGTTCCCGTCGGCCCTGGGAACTGCACCTTGTAGTGCATGTTCCTCGGCGCCAGGACCTTATCGCGAAACTTGCGGAGAAACTCCGACTTGGCGACGGTGGCCATGTCGAGTCCGTGGGTGATGCCGTTGGATTCGATGTAGTCCAAAAGACGCCTTTTAAGCGCCGGCGGGTTGTGGCCGTAATTGAGCGCGCCCGCGCCCGAGAAAAAGTCCAGGTAGGGGACGTTGTCCTTGTCAAAAAGGGTGCAGCCCTCGCCGCGCGCGAACACGGCGGGAAAACTGCGGCAGTAGGACCGCACTTCGGATTCAATTTCTTCGAATATGTTCATTGTGAATTTCAACCTGGGTTGTGAGTTACCACGGGACCTAAGCGATACAGCATTTCCGGCTCGTGATTCCCGCCGGGGAACAGATCCCGATCAAATAAAATCTTTTCTTCAATGCGCCAGCCGCGCTCGTTGGCGAGGCCTAGAAGCAGTTCCCTGGAGGCCGTGTTGGATGGGGTGACGGTGGCTTCGATGAATTCAATCGGCGGATCGAAGGCCCGCCCAAGCAGGTGATCAAGCATTTTTCTGGCCACGCCCCTTCTGCGGTGCGCCCCGCCGACGGCGATTTGCCAGAGAAAGAGATGGCTGGGCCCATCGGGGCATCGGAACGCC
>QJWD01000352.1 GCA_003235465.1 Nitrospirota bacterium
GCGGTGCCTCCGGCCCTTAGGCCCTACCTTGGCGGCCTGGACAGAATCGGCGGGTAAGCCTGGGTTCAGGCCCGCCGGTGGAGTGCGCCGAAGGCCCGGCAGCGCTTTTTTTTCAGGCATCTCAACCCCCGCGGCTTGACATTTCCGCCGAACTGGATAACTATGGAATATTGTGGAAAAATCGGCAGGGATGTTAAGGATGGAGGGATGGCCGAGTGGTTTAAGGCGGCGGTCTTGAAAACCGTTGAACGAAAGTTCCGTGGGTTCGAATCCTACTCCCTCCGCCATTCCCTTTTGGCTTAAACACGATTTGATTTGCGTGGAGAGGTGGCCGAGTTGGCTGAAGGCGCACGCCTGCTAAGTGTGTGTAGGGCTAAAACCTTACCGAGGGTTCGAATCCCTCCCTCTCCGCCATCCCTACCCCCTTATTTAATGGGGATTTTGGCTTGGTGCGTATGACCTGTAGAGCTTCATTTAAAGGCAGGCGAGTGTTTTTGGCGCTTTTCCTGGCCGTTGTTCTGGCCGGTTGCACCGACTCCGGCAACGGACCGGTGGCCGAACAGGAAAACGCGCCGGGGGCGATCGCCGAGCTCGCCAGCCGGAGCGAAGGCTCGGACACCGCCGGACCAACGGTGAGCGCCGAGGAAAGGCTGGCCGAAGGTTCCGGGGCAAAAATGGTCGACCACCCCAGTGTGGGGGCGGAGGAGAAGGTGGAGCGCGGCGTCCTGGTGCCCGATGCGGTGAAGGGCAAGTGGCGCGCGGTCAAGCTCCTGATCTTCGATACCCGGAACGAGGAAAACAATGAGATCCGCACCGTTGAGCTGGGTTCGAGTTTCGACCTTGGCAAGTCCGGCCTTAAGGTGACGGTGGGGCCGTTTCTGCCGAATTTCGTGATGAACAAAAGCGTGTATTCCTCGATGGATAACCGCCTGGTGAACCCGGCGGTGCAACTCGTGGTTGAAGAAAACGGAAAAGTTTTCTATAAAGGATGGGCGTTCAAGAAATACCCCACCCTGTATGCCTTCGAGCATCCGGAATACCGGGTGGAGCTTCTGGACCCCATTCCGGCGGAGGTGTCCTGAGTATCAGGAGGACGGAACAGAAAGGAAAAAGGAGCGCGTTTTTCCCGTCTGTTCTTTTTTTCTGCAAGATTTATGCGCCCATAGCTCAGCTGGATAGAGCGACGGTTTGCGGAACCGTAGGTCGGAGGTTCGAGTCCTCTTGGGCGTACTTTTTATTTGCCCCGTTTGGGGAAGAGGGGCCGCGTTACTCTTCAGGAGAGGTGGCCGAGAGGTCGAAGGCGATTGACTCGAAATCAATTGTCCCCATCCGGGGACCGGGGGTTCGAATCCCTCCCTCTCCGCCATGTTTTCCTTGCCCCCGGTCATCGTGAGCCGCCAGGATTGTATGAGGGAGCGATGGGCCGCATGAAAGACAAAAGATAATAGGAGAGGTGGCCGAGCGGTTGAAGGCGCACGCTTGGAAAGCGTGTGTAGGCTAAACCCCTACCGAGGGTTCGAATCCCTCCCTCTCCGCTGGATCGTGTTAAAATAATGGGCAGTGTTGTTGGGCCTCACGCAACATGGAGTTGTGAACCCCGTCAGGTCCGGAAGGAAGCAGCGGTAGCAAAATCCCTTGTGTGCTGTGAGATCCCCAGCAACTCTGCCTTTTAACTTTTTCCCCTCTCTCCCCAGGCGCGGTCGCTGCCCGAAACGCGGGGGTCACTATGGAATTCCAGGTTTCGGCGCGCAAATGGCGTCCGCAAAAGTTCAGCCAGCTGATCGGCCAGGAACACATCATAAGAACCCTGCAGAACGCGGTCAAGCTCAGCCGTATTTCCCACGCGTACCTGTTTTCGGGCACGCGCGGCGTGGGCAAGACCACCATGGCGAGAATCCTCGCCAAGGCGCTCAACTGCGAGCACGGCCCTACCCCCGACCCCTGCGATAACTGCCCTGTGTGCCAGGAAATTCGCGACGGCTCCAGCATCGATGTGCGTGAGATCGACGGCGCATCCAACAACGGTGTCGCCGAGGTTCGCGACCTGATCGACAACGTGCAATACGCCACCTCGTCCTGCCGCTTCAAGGTGTACATCATCGACGAGGTGCACATGCTCTCGAAGAGCGCCTTCAACGCGCTCCTGAAAACCCTGGAGGAACCGCCGGAGGGGGTGGTCTTCATTTTCGCCACCACCGAATCCGAGAAAATCCCCGAGACCATTCTTTCGCGCTGCCAGTGTTTCGAGTTCAAGCCGCTTTCGCACAAGCAGATCATCCATCAGCTGGCGCTGATCAGCGAGCAGGAAGGCATCGCCGTGGATACCCTGTCTCTCGAGGAGATCGCGAAAAACGGCCAGGGCAGCATGCGCGACGCGCAAAGCCTGCTCGACCAGGTGGTCGCCTTCTCCGGCAAGCAGGTGACGGCGGGCTCGGTGGAGGCGGTGCTTGGCATCGCCGGCCAGGCGACGCTTGCGGCTTTCATCGACGCCATTCGCGCGGGGGATTATTCCGGCCTGCTCGGCCAGGTGCAGGAAACCGTGAACGCGGGCAAGGACTTAAGTTCCATCTGCCGGGATCTGGCGGAATACGTGCGCAACCTGCTGGTGGTGAAGGTGGCCGGCGGCGGTGAAAACCTGCTCGATGCCGAGACCTTCGATCTCGAGGCTCTAAGGCGGCAGGCGGAAGGGTTTCATGCCGATGAGCTGCACCAGATATTTTCCCTGCTCTCCCGCACCGAATCGGAAATGAAGCGCAGTTCGCTGCCGCAGCAGGTGTTCGAGATGGCGCTGTTGCGCCTGGCCGAGGTACGCCCGTTTCAGCACATCGACGACATGATCCGAGCCATCGATGAAATGACGGATGCCACAGGCGAACCGGCCAGAGTGGCGGTGGGTGAAACGCCGGCAGCAGTGGAACCTGCCCCACCGGCCGCCCCGCCCGCCCGCCCGCAAGTGGAGGAAAGGGCCATTTCGGGCGATACTCCGGTGCCCTCGCCCTCGGCCTCGCCGGAAGCGTGGGAGCAGGTGAAACGGGAGATCTGCGGCAAGAAATCGGTCTTCATGCATTATCTGGAGAGCTGCAGGGTGATCGCGTTCAGCGGCTCCGAGCTGCACCTCGGGTTTACCGAACCCTACACGCGGGACCTGGTGGACAAGGAGGAGAACCGTGCCCTCCTGGTTCAGGCGGTCAAGGACGTCACCGGGCGCGAGGTGAAGCTCGTGACCTCGGTGATCAAGGGCGGGAAGCCGCCGGAGGACGGCCACAGGGAGCCGGAAAAAAAAAATCCCTCAACAACGAATCCGCTGATGAGTAAATCCGAATCCGAGATCATTCAGCAGGCGCTGGATGTCTTCGGCGGCGTGCTCGTGCGCTGAACATTGGCCGACAGGTGAACCATGTCTGAAAAAAGCTGGTTGTCCATGCTCAAGCAGGTGAAGGACATGCAGTCGAAAATGGCTGAGATCCAGGCCGAGCTTGCGAAGAAAACCGTGGAAGTGTCCACCGGCGGCGGCATGGTGCGGGTCACCGCCAACGGCGTCAACGAAATCCTGTCGGTGAAGGTGGATGAGGAACTCATCAACATGAAGGACCGGGAAGTGCTGGAGGATCTTCTGGTGGGCGCGGTGAACGAAGCCCACCGCAGGGTCAAGGCGCTGGCCGAGGAGGAGGCAACCCGCCTCACCGGAGGCATGAAGCTGCCGGGGCTTTTTGGCGAATGAAGCCCCGACACGCTGAAGCTCGAGG
>QJWD01000292.1 GCA_003235465.1 Nitrospirota bacterium
GATGGCCGACAACCATGACCGGACGGCCTCCGAAGCGCGCCATGCCGCCGACCACCGAGGGCCCGAAGCCGCCGTGGCGGTCGCCGTTGAGTTCGACGAAATCGTCGAACATGTGGTTGATGAAATCCTTGCAATACGGGCGGTCGGGGTGGCGGGCCACCAGGGTTTTCTGCCAGCCCTTCAGGTTGCTGAACACGTCGCGCTTCATGTGCCTAAGCTTTTTCTGCAGCTTGGCGATCTCATGGGTGATGTCGCCGACGCTGTCGTACATCTGCGACAGCGACACGAGATCGTTGATCTGGTTTTCCAGCGCGAATATGTCTTTTTCAAATTCCAGTATCTGCACCGCGAGACCTCAAAGTGGATGAAGGATGATGGACGATTTGCCGCCGTTCAATAAAAACCGAAAACCGGGTGCGAAAGCCGCGTCAGCGTTTTCGACTCGGCCAGCGCCCGCGCGCCGGCGTTTCCGATGACGTTCTGCCCGAGTTTCAGGGACTCCAGGTTGGCCAAAAGTTCCGATTCGGCGATGGCGATGGCGCCCTCGTCGCCGATGCGGTTGTAGTTGAGGTCGAGTTTTTTCAAGCTCGACAGGTTGCGCGAATTCGCCAGCGCCCGGGCCCCGATATCGGTGATGTTGTTGTTCGACAGGTTGAGATCCTCCAACCGCTCGAGCTTGCCCGACCGGGCGAGCGCCACCACCGCGTCGTCGCTCAGGTCGTTGCCGCGCAAATTGAGCGATTTGAGTTCGCCCGCGAACGGCGAATCGAGCAGCACGTAGACGCCGAGGTCGCCGAAGATGAACTGGCCCATGTCCTCGAGCTGGTTTTCCCGGTGCAGCTGGGCGAGCCGCCGCATGAGGCGGAAACGCTGCCAGGCCTCATCGCCGTCCTTGCCGAGCGGGTTGTACGCCAGGCCCAGGATTTCGAGCGCGGAAAGGTTCGGCGAGCGCGCAAGCCGAATCGCCCCTTCGTCGTGAATCTGGTTGTAATTGAGATTGAGTTCCTTAAGCCGCCCAAGCGTCGGCGATTCGGCCAGGCTCACCGCGCCGTGGTCGGTGATGCGGTTGCGATACAGGTTCAGCTCCTCGAGACCGGAAAACGTGGCGGAGGAAGCCAGCACCGCCGCGCCGTGGTCTGTGATCTCGTTATTCTCGAGCGCCAGCTCCTTCAGGTTGCCAAGGTGGGGGGATTGCGCCAGGGCCTCGACCCCGAGATCGGTGACGCCGGACTTGTAAATGGTCAGCGAAACCACGCTTGCAAGCAGGGGCGAGCGCGCGAGCACCGCCACGCCCTGGTCGCCCAGGTTCTTTTCGTTGATCCTGAGAACCTGCGGGTTGCGGCGCAGCTTGCCCTGAATATATTTGAGTACCGCGTCCTCGGCCATGTGCGGCTCCCCCGCCCCCACCAGCAGGACGAAAAGCAGCGGCAGGCCGAACAAGGCGCGAACCGGTCGGATCATAACCCACCAGAGGAAAACGTGTTCGGGGTTGCCATACCTTCATTTTAACTGGCCTCCGGGTCATTTTCAATCGCGTTCAGGCGGCCCTCGAGTTCCCTCACCTTCTTTAAAAGCTCCGGCAGTTTCGGCAGGATCGTCACGTATTTTTTCCAGCTCGCAAGCGGCACCGCCGGCGAGCCGCCGCACACCCCGCCCGCCTCGATATCGCGAAAGGTTCCCGACTGGGCGGAGAGAATCGCCTGGTCGCCCACCGTCACGTGATCGGCGAGGCCCACCTGCCCCGCCAGCACCACGTGGTGCCCCAGGGTGCAGCTGCCGGCCAGGCCCACCTGCGCCACCAGGATCGAATGCTCGCCCACGCTGCAGTTGTGCGCCACCTGCACCAGGTTGTCGATCTTCGTCCCTTGCTTGATGCGCGTGTCGCCGAACGCCGCCCGGTCGATGCAGGTGTTGGCGCCGACTTCCACGTGATCGTCTATCACCACCCGGCCCACCTGCGGGATCTTGAAGTGCCGCCCCTGTTCGTCGAGGATGTAGCCGAAGCCGTCCGCCCCCACCACCACCCCGGCGTGCAGGGTGACGTGGTTGCCGAGTACCGTCCCCGCGTACAGGGTGACGTTGGGGTGCAGGGTCGAATGATGCCCGATATGGCAACCCTCGCCCACCACCGCGCCTGGGTGAAGCACCACCCCGTCGCCCAGCACCGCGCCCTGGCCGACCACGGCGAGCGCCGCGATGGACACGTCCTTACCGAGCTTCACGCCCTCGCCGACCACGGCTCTCGGGTCGATGCCGGGCCTCGGCCGCGCTTCGGGGTGAAACACGGTGAGCAGGCGGGCGAACGCGAGCGCCGGTTTTTTTACCACGATCTGCGCCTTGTCGGTTTCGATCTCGCTTTCGACAAGCACCGCCGACGCCTGGGACTTTTCCAGCGCGGCCAGGTATTTCTTGTGCGCGAGGAAGGTGATGTGCCCCGCCTGGGCCAATTCTAGAGAGCACGCGCCGGTGATCGCAAGCGACCCGTCGCCCTTGCATTCGCCGCCCACGTGGCGAGCTGCCTGTTCCAGATTCATGATGCGCCTTGCCTCCTATCCGTTGCAGAACGCCCTACAGGACCAGTTCCTTGTCTATGGGCTGCACCTTGCCGCCGACGAGTTCCAGGACGCGGTCCATGCGGCTGGCGATGCGCTGGCTGTGCGTGACGATGACAAACGTCTGCCCCACCGTCTGGTTGAGCTCCTGAATCAGGTCGAGCAGGGCGTCTCCCGAACGCGCGTCGAGGTTGCCCGTGGGTTCGTCGGCGAGAAGCAGGTCGGGCTGGTTGATGAGGCTGCGCGCCAGGGCGACGCGCTGGCTCTCGCCGCCGGACAGCTCGCCCGGCCGGTGCGTCAGCCTGTCCTTGAGGCCCATGCGCTCGAGCAGGGCGAGCGCCCGCTCCTTCGCCCGGCCCTTGTCCTGATTCCCGATGAGGGCCGGGAACATGGCGTTTTCCAGCGCGGTGAAATCCGGCAGCAAGTTGAAGAACTGAAACACGAAGCCGATCTTGCGGTTGCGGAACCGGTCGAGAAACGCGTTGCCCTGGGTGTAGATGTCGGTTCCCCTGAACAGCACCTGGCCCCGGTCCGGCTTGTCGAGGCCGCCGAGCACGTGCAGCAGGGTGCTCTTGCCGACACCGGACGCGCCGACGATGCCAAGCAGCTCGCCCTCCTTGACTTCCAGGTCGGCGTTGTCGAGCACGTGCAGCGTCTCGCGCGCGGTGCGGTAACTCTTGTGAACGCCTTCTGCCTGAATCAGGCTGCCGCCCCGGGCGGAAGAGACCTCATTCATACCTGAGCCCATCCGCCGGCTTGAGGCGGGACGCCCGCCAGGCAGGGTACAGCGAGGCCACGAAGCAAATGACAATGGAGAAGATGACGATGAGCAGTGAATCCATGTACTGGATCTCCGATGGCAGCTTGTCGAGGTAATAAACATCCTTGGGAAACGCGGTGATGCCGAAACGGTCCTCAATGAAACCGACGATCTCGTTCAGGTTGGGGACGATGATGAAGCCGCCTAGGGTGCCGATAACCGTTCCCACCAGGCCGATGATCAGCCCCTGCAGGCTGAAGATCTTCATGATGCTCCTGCCGCTCGCGCCCATGGCTTTCAGGATGGCGATCTCCTTGGTCTTCTCCATCACCAGCATGAACAGCGTGCTGATGATGTTGAACGCCGCCACCAGGATGATGAGGATCAGGATGATGAACATGACCACCTTTTCCAGCTGCAACGCGTTGAACAGGTTGCGGTTCATGCTCATCCAGTCGCGCGCGTGGTAGGGGAACCCGAGCTTCTCCTGGATTTCCGCGGCGATCCGGTGCGCCTGCTCGATGTCGTCCACCCAGATCTCGACCCCCGTCACCCGGTCGCCCATGGAGAAAAATTTCTGCGCCGCCGGAATCGAAATGAAGGCCAGGTTGGCGTCATATTCGAACATGCCGGACTGGAAAAAACCGACCACGGTGAACAGCTTCATTTTCGGGATGAGCCCCACCGGGGTGACGCGCGAGGCGGGGGAGATCATAGACAACGGGTCGCCCAGGCGCACGCCGAGGCGCATGGCCAGCTCCCGGCCCAAAATGATGCCGGGCCGCGCCGGGCCGTCCGAGGCTTCCACCGGTTTCTTAAGGTCCGCCAGGCTGCCGGCGATCAGGTTCTTTCCGAGGTCGGAACCGCCGGCCTCGCGGTCCGGGTCGATGCCGCGCACCACGATGCCCGACACGTTGCTGTCGTGCACCAGCATCACCTGGTTCATGATAAACGGCGCCGCCGTCACCACGCCGCCCACGCCGCGAATCGTCTCCGCCACTTTTTCGTAATCCTCGACGCCGGCGCGGTTCAGGCTCTTGACCACGACGTGGCTGTTGGTGCCGAGGATCTTGTCGCGCAGGTCCTTGCCGAAACCGGACATGACGGCGATGACGACGATCAGCGCCATCACCCCGAGGGCGACGCCGCCGATGGATATCCAGGTGTTGAGCGAAATGAATTTGGACGAACGTTTGGTGCGCAGGTGTCTCAGGCTTACGAACAGTTCGTAGGACATAGGGGTTCGGAATGTGAGTGATGGGGCGGCGCCCTTCCCCCGCCGGGGAGGCCGCCGTTTCGGCAGCCCGATATCTATTGTGCCGCTTCAGGACTCTTTTTTCAACTGGGGGAAGAGAATCACATCGCGGATCGACTGGCAATTGGTGAGGAGCATGGTCAACCGGTCGATGCCGATGCCCTCGCCCGCCGTCGGCGGCATGCCGTACTCCAGGGCGCGGATGAAATCGAGATCCATCCAGTGCGCCTCGTCGTCGCCGGCCTTGCGCTCGGCCACCTGCTCCTCGAAGCGCTCCTTCTGCTCGATGGGGTCGTTGAGCTCGGTGTAGGCGTTGGCGATTTCCTTGCGGCCGATGAACAGCTCGAACCGCTCCACCAGCGTCGGGTCGTCCTCCTTCTTTCTCGAAAGCGGCGACAGCGCCAGCGGGTAGTCGGTGATGAACGTCGGCTGCACCAGCTTGTCCTCGACGAAGTGGTCGAACAGCTTTCCCAGCACCTTGGCGTGCGATTCCTTCTTCTCAAGCGGCACCTTGTGCTTGAGGGCGTGGGCGACAGCCTTGTCCGGGTCTTCCACCGTCTCAGGGTCGAGCCCGCCGATCTCGACCAGCGAAGCCTTGAACGGCAGCCGCGCAAACGGCTTGGAAAAATCCAGGCTGTCGTTCCGCTCCTCGCCGTCCACCATGTGCGTGTAGGGGAACACCGTGGTCTGGAACACCGTCTCGCAAACGAAGCGGAACAGCTCCTCGGTGAGGTCCATCAGGTCGTTGTAGTCGGCGTAGGCGGTGTAGAACTCGAGCATCGTGAACTCGGGGTTGTGCTCGGTGGAGATGCCTTCGTTGCGGAAGTTGCGGTTGATCTCGTACACCCGCTCGATGCCGCCGACCACCAGCCGCTTGAGGTAAAGCTCGGGCGCGATGCGCAGGAACAGTTCCATGTTGAGGGCGTTGTGATGCGTCTTGAACGGCTTGGCGGTGGCGCCGCCGGGGATCGATTGCATCATCGGCGTTTCCACTTCCAGGTAGTCGCGCCGGTTGAGGAATTCGCGGATCGCATGGATGATGCGGCTGCGGGAAACGAAAACGTCGCGCACCCCGGGGTTGACGATGAGGTCCACATAGCGTTGCCGGTAGCGCAGTTCGATGTCCTTCAGGCCGTGCCACTTCTCCGGCAACGGCTGGAGGGACTTGGTGAGCAGGCGCACCGACTCCGAAAACAGGGTCAGCTCTCCCGTGCGGGTCCTGGAAATGTGGCCGGTGACGCCGATGATGTCGCCGATGTCGAACTTGCCGAACAGGCTGTAGGCCTCTTCGCCGATGTCGCCCTGGCGCACGTACACCTGAATCTCGCCGCTTCGGTCCTTGATGTTGACGAAGGTGGTCTTGCCGTGGCTGCGCCGGGTCATGATGCGGCCGGCCAGGATGAAGCTCGGTTTCTTTTCATCGAGGGTGTCCTTGTCCGCCTCGCCGAACTGCTTCTCCACGCTGCCGATATCGGCGTCGACCTTGAAGCGGTGGGCGTAAGGGGCGACGCCCTTTTCCTTGAATTCGTCGAGCTTGGCCAGGCGCTGCTGGATGAGGTTTCCTGTTTCTTCCATCGGTTGGGGGTACGCTTGAGGTTGGACAAAAAGCCCGGCCTGCCGGCCAGACGAATGATATCAGGGGAGCCCGCCCGGGAGCGCCCCGGGACGGGCATGAACCGCGCCGCCGCTTAGCGGGCGAATTCGGTGAACCGCCTTTCCCTGACCACGGTGATCTTGATTTCGCCGGGGTACGTCACTTCCTTCTCGATGCGCTTGGCGACATCGCGCGCCAGCATGCCGGATTCCTCGTCGGTGATGCCCTCGGGCACGACGATGATGCGAACCTCGCGGCCCGCCTGCACGGCGTAGGTCTTCTCCACGCCGCGGAACGAATCGCCGATCTCCTCCAGCTTGCTCATGCGCTTGACGTAGGTCTCCAGCATCTCGCGGCGCGCGCCCGGCCGCGACGCCGAGATGGTGTCTCCGGCGGAAACCAGCACGGCGTAGAGCGATTCCGGCTCGACGTCGTCGTGGTGCGAGGCGATGGAGTTGATGACGTACGGGTGCTCGTTATAGCGCTTGCCGATCTCCACCCCGAGCTGCGTGTGGGTGCCGTCGGTCTGATGGTCGATGGCCTTGCCGATGTCGTGCAGGAGGCCCGAGCGCTTGGCGAGCGCCACGTCGAGGCCGAGCTCGGCGGCCATGCCACCGCACACCCACGCCACCTCCTTAACGTGCTCGAGCACGTTCTGCGTGTAGCTCGTGCGGTACTTGAGCCGCCCCAGCAGGCGGACCATGTCGGGATGGATGTTGTCGATGCCGACGTCGATGACGGCCTGCTCGCCCGCCTTTTGGATTTCCTGCGAAACCTCTTTCTTGCACTTGTTGACCACTTCCTCGATGCGGCCGGGGTGAATGCGGCCGTCCTGGGTGAGGAGCACCAGGGCGCGGCGCGCCACTTCGCGGCGGATCGAATCGAACCCGGAAAGCACGACGGCGCCCGGCGTGTCGTCGATGATGAGGTCGATGCCGGTGCACTGCTCCAGCGTGCGGATGTTGCGCCCCTCGCGGCCGATGATGCGGCCCTTGATCTCGTCGTTCGGTAGCTCGACCACCGACACCGACGACTCGGCGACGTGGTCGGAGGCGAGGCGCTGCACCGCCATGGTGATGAGCTTGCGGGCCTCCTCCTCGGCATGGCCCCTGGCCTGTTCCTCGATTTTGCGGACTTCCTTGGCGACGTCTTTCTTCGCCTCGTCCACCACCTTGTTGCGGATCTCTTCCTTGGCCTGCTCGGCGGTGAACGAAGCGATGGCCTCCAGCTTTTTCATCTCCTGTTCGATGAGGGTGCCGTACTTCAGTTTTTCGCCGGCGAGTTCCTTCTCCCTCGTGCTCAGGTCGCCCGCCTTCTGCTCCAGGTCGCGCTCCAGCCGAATGTTCTTTTCGAAGACGCCGCGCAGTTCGTCCTCCTTTTTGCGCACCGCCAGTTCCTGCTCGCGAAGTTCATCGCGCCGTTCCTTGAGTTCCTTTTCGATGGCCGCCTTGGCCGAAATCCGCGTCTCGCGGGCTTCGATGGATGCGGTTTTCAGCCGGTTTTCGGCTTCCTTGCCGGCGTCCTCGAGAATTTTCTCCGCCTCATCCCTGGCGCCGCGAATCTTGTAATCCGAGAACATCTTGCGTAAAAAGAACCCGATGGCGTAACCCGCGCCAAGAGCGACGACGATGCCCACCATCAGGGTGACAAAGCTCACTTGAATCGAAAAAATGCTCATTGCATTCCCCTTCTATATGTAAAGTAAGCCGCCCGGCCCTTTAGCGTGGGGTCCGCCAGCAGCTTATCGTTCTCTTCTCTGTGACGATGACCGAAACCGGCACGTCCCCGGGTCCCTGGGGCACGCGGTCGATCACCTGAAATTCATACGCCAGGGCGACGGTGCCGCCCCGCCCCGCGAACCCTTTCAGCAGACCGTCGTAATACCCGGCGCCAAAGCCCAACCGGCCGCCGAGCGCATCAAAAGCGAGGCCCGGCACCACGGCGAGCTCCACCTCCGACAGCGGTTCGGGCGCGGCCAGAAGCGGCTCGCGAATGCCGAACCGGTTAAGCCGAAACGACGCCGGGTCCAGGTCGCCGATGCGGACGATGTCGAGGCTCCTTTTCGCCCCGTCCACCACCGGCATGTAGACAGCTTTCCCCGCCGCCAGCGCCGAGGCGATCAACCCGTCGGTGGCCACCTCGTTGCCGAACGACAGGTAAAAAAGAATGCGCCTGCACTCCCGGTAAGCCTCAAGCGCCGAGAACCTCTCGGCGATCCGGCCGCTCAGGCCGGCCACGGTTTCGCCGTCCAACCCGGCGCGCTGGGCGATCATCTGTTTGCGTATCCTGGCTTTAAGTGCTTTGTTCGCGGGCACGGGGGCTCCGGTGGCTGCATTTCCCGCGAAGGGGCCAGGCAAATTCCTGAATCTTGAAATCGAACGCCGTGGACGGAGAAGGATTGCGCGGGAAGCCGGACCAGCGGGGATTGCCCCATGGCCCAGGTGGAAGACAGGAATCACCTCACCACATCGAGGCAGAGCAGGAACACATGAACCGAAAGGCGGGGCGGCGCGAACGAACCTGGCAACTCAAATAATTAAAAAAAATCCCCTCATCCCTGCCAGGGAAAAACCTTGCCACCAGGGTACTGCCTGACACCGCACCCTATTTCAGGAACTGCCCCGAAAGGCAGAAAAGCTTCACATTTCCAATGGCGCTGCCAACCAAGACCTTCAAGCGCATCAACCTGCAAGGGGCCTCGTTCCCACCGCCCCCTGGCCCGACCTCACGGGCCTCCGCCGGAGGGGCCGAAACCCACGGCGACGATGTTATCTATTTAACTAACGGTTATATGGACACTTCCCCGTTCGTGCCGGATAAAAACCATTTTTTGAACCTGTCAAGGACAGGTGGGGTATCCGTATACTGCTTTAGGCTTCCTTCTTGATGAAGGCCTGCACACCACAGCGGATTCATCAACCCCGTTCACAAAATGTTGGCTCAAAAAATCCGATTTTTATTCGAACACAACAGGGAAGTGGGACTTCCCTTTTTCAAGCTCATCGTAGCATAAAGCCCTTGCGCTCTCAAGCGGATTCAGCCCCGCCCAGACGCCGGGCTTTAATGTTTTCAAGCTTTTTTTCGATCACCGCCGAGAGGCTCTCGATGCGCTGTTCCACCTCGCCCATGGCGCTCACGCCCTCTTTTTTCATGTCGAGGAGTTCGTGGGCGATGTTGAGGCCGGCGAGCACGGCGAGATCCATGGTGGAGGTCTTGCCGCGCGAGCCGGAAAGCTCGCTCATCTTGCCATCGACATAAGCGGCCACCTCGCTTGGCGGCACCGCGAAAGAATCGCTGCGCAGGTTGTAGGTCCTGCCGTAGATTTTGACCGGAACGCTGGTGCTCATGGGATGTCCATTTTTTCGAGGTTGTCGAGAAGGCCCTGCACCTTGATGCGCAGCATGCCCTGGCTCTTTTCCAGCTTGCGGTGGGATGCTTCGAGGGTTTTTAAGGCGGCAAGCTTTTCCGAAAGCGCCCGGTTTTCGGCGCGCGCCTTCCCGCCCTCGCCCTCCAGCGTGGCGATCTGGCCATGAAGGCCGCTGTTTTCCGCCTCGAGGCGATCCATCTCGGCGATCAACTCGCCCACCAACCGCTCCAGATTTTCGATCTTTTCCCTAGGCATGGCGGAATCCTAACACCCGCTTGGAAGGCTGTCAATCGCGGGGTGCGGTGCGCTTCACTCCCTCAGGCCCGCCCCCAGCCTGTCGGCCAGCGCGCCGACGATGGCGTCGAACAACGGGTTCACCTCCTGGTCCGACAGCGTCTTGTCAGGGGATTGAAAAACAAGGGAATAAGTCAGGCTCTTCTTGCCGGGGCCGATCTTCTTGCCCTCGAACCGGTCGTACAGGTCGACCCTTTGAAGGAGCGGCTGGCCGGTCTCGAAAATGAGATCCGCCACCTTGCCCGCCGGCACCGCCTTGTCGACGAGCAGCGAAATGTCGCGATAGGTTTCGGGGTATTTGGCGATGGGGGAAAAACGGATCGGCCCCGGCAGCGCCGACACCAGGGAATCGAAATCGAGCTCGAACACGTAACAGGCCTCGCCCAGGTTCCACGGCCCGGCTTCATCCTGAGCCAGTTCGCCCAGGTAACCGGCATCGCGCCCGCCAATCAACAGGCTCACCGCGCGCTCCGGGTTCAGGAACGGCCGCTTTGCGGGGCCTATCTCAAGCGTCACGCCGAGGCCCCCGGTCACCGTTTCCAGCGCCCCTTTAAGATCATAGAAATCGTATTGCCCGCCCGTCGCCTTCCAGATGCTGTTTTCATATTTTCCCACCGCAAGCCCGGCGAGCGCCGTTTTCTCCTCCACCGCCTGGCCCGCGGCGCGCAGAAACACCGGCCCCAGTTCGAAAATCTTGACCGGCTTTCGCCCCTTGCTGACATTGCGCTCCGCCGATTTGAGCAGCCCCGGCAACAGGCTCGTGCGCATGGTGCGCCACTCGTTCGAGAGCGGGTTGGCGAGGCTGATGGGCTCGAGGTCCTTTAGCAAAAAGGCGCTCTTGAACGCCTCGGCCAGCGCCTGGTCGATGAAGCTGTAGTTGATCGCCTCAGCGTAGCCGTGCCGCGCGATCAGCTCGCGCGCCTTTTTCGCCTGCGCCTGATGCGGCGGCACCGGCACCGGCAGCACCTCGGCGTGCGGCGCCGCCACCGCCACCCGGTCGAAACCGTGCAGGCGGGCGATCTCCTCGATCAGGTCGATCTCGCGGTTAAGATCGGGGCGAAAGCCCGGCACGCTCACCTCGAACGGATCGTCGCCCGGCGCGATCGCCAGACCCAGCCGGCCGAGGTAGCCCGCCACCTCCCAGGCGCCGAGGCAGGAGCCCAGGATCTGGTTGACGCGGTCGAGGCGCAGGGTGATGGTCTGCGGCTGGCGCGGTTCGGGGTAAACGTCGATTCGGCCTTTAAGGATGTCGCCGCCGGCCAGTTCGCGGATCAGCAGCGCCGCCCGCGCCTGCGCCCGGGTTACCGCATCGATGTCGATGCCGCGTTCGAAGCGGTACGACGAATCGCTGCGCAGGTTGTATTTCTTCGAGCTGCGGCGCACCGATACAGGAGCAAAGCAGGCGCTCTCCAGCACGATGTGGCGGGTGGACGCGGTCACCTGGCTGTTGGCGCCGCCCATGATGCCCGCCAGCGCCACCGGCTTCTCGGCATCGGCGATGACCAGGGCGTCGTCCTCGAGCTTCAGTTCGCTGCCGTCGAGGGCGCTGAAGGCCTCACCCGGGCGCGCCCGGCGCACCACGATGCGCCCCCCTGCGAGCAGGTCGCGGTCGAAGGCGTGCAGCGGCTGGCCGGTTTCGAACAGCACGAAATTGGTGATGTCGACGATGTTGTTGATCGGCCTCAGCCCGACGGCGATGAGCCTGTCGGCCAGCCATTTGGGCGACGGGCCGGGGGAGACGTTTTCGATCACCAGCCCCGCGTAACGCGGGCAGAGAGCGGGTTCCAGGACGTCGACCGCGAACTTGCCGTCGACCGCGAACTTGCCGTCGACCGCGCCCGGGCCCCAGGCTTTCTCCAGCTCGCCCTCCACCTCGGGCGGACGAAAATCCTTGTCGAGAAACGCCGCCACCTCGCGCGCCACGCCCAGGTGGCTCAGACAGTAACCCCGGTTGGGGGTGACGTTCAGCTCCATCACCTCGGTTTTCGTCCCATCGGGGAGGGCGATGTTTTCCAGGCTCTCCACCTCCAATCCGCCGAGCGACAGGATATCGCCCAGCGCCTCGGTGGGGATGTGTATATCGACGTACTCTTTCAGCCAATCCACTTGAATCCGCATTCAGCATCCTCTACGTTCGCGAAAAAACTGCCGCGATTATAAGATAATCGCGGCGTGAAAGCAAAACGCAGGCCCCTGCCCTTCCCTATTGAACGGCGGCGGGTTTTCCGCTATAACCGCATTTTCGACCCTCCGAACCCACAGGCCCATGAAACTCACCGACGACGCCGTCCTGAAAACCAACCGGCCGCTGAAAATGTCGGAGCTGATGAAGGCGCTGGCCATCCCCGAGCCCAGGCGGCGCGAGTTCCGCGCCCTGCTCAAATCCCTCGCGGAGGAGGGGCGGCTGGTCAAGCTGCGCGGGGGCCGCTACGGTGTGCCGGACGAGATGAACCTGGTCTCCGGCATCCTCACCACCCACCCTTCGGGCTTCGGCTTCGTCGCGGGCGACCAGCCCGGCGAGGAGCCCGACGTGTACATCGGCAAGACGCGCATGGAAGACGCTATGCACGGCGACCGGGTGACGGTGCGCATCGAATCGTACAGCAAAGGGCCGGACAAACCCGAGGGCCGCGTGATCCGCGTTCTCAAGCGCAACACCCTCTCCCTCGTCGGCACCTACGAGCCGTTCAAGCGCGGCGGCTGGGTGGTGCCGCTCGACGAGAAATACCTGCACGACATCTTCATCGCCCCCGAGGACAAGGGCGGCGCGAAGGCCGGCCAAGTCGTCGTGGTGACCATCGACAGCTACCCGGCGCGCCACCAGCCGCCGACGGGAAGGGTGACCGAGGTCCTCGGCGACCAGTCCGACCCCGAGGTGGAGGTGCGTTCCATTTTGCGCAAGCACGGCGTGGCGGATGAGTTTCCGCCGCGCGTCATGCAGGCGGCGAAACGCGCGGCGGGAGAGCTCGACAACCGAGAGGAAGAAGACCGCGAGGACATCTCCGGCGAACTCCTCTTCACCATCGACCCCGCGCGGGCGAAGGATTTCGACGACGCCGTCTCCATCGAGGAACTTGCGAGCGGCGGCTTCCGGCTCGGCGTGCACATCGCCGATGTCAGCCATTTCGTGCCCGAAGGCTCCCCCCTCGACCGCGAGGCCTTCCTGCGCGGCACCAGCGTGTACTACGCCGACGGCGTGGTGCCGATGCTGCCCTTCCCGCTGTCCAACGAGGCGTGCAGCCTGAAGCCCGGCGTCAAGCGCCTGGCGATGAGTGTCCGCATCGAGTTCGACGGCGAGGGCAAGGCGCTTAACTGGCGCTTCTTCCCGTCCCTCATCGAGAGCAAGCACCGGTTCACCTACAACGAGGCGTGGGC
>QJWD01000322.1 GCA_003235465.1 Nitrospirota bacterium
CGGCAAACTGCTGTATGAAAAAACCGCCAAGCCGATGGCCTGCAAGAACTGTCATGGCGACGCCGGTGACGGCGGCGGCAAGCTGGGCGCGGCGCTGAAGCCGAAGCCCCGCAACTTCGCCTGCGCCGAGACGATGAAGGACGTGTCGGCCGGCCAGATGTTCCACATTATCAAGAACGGTTCTCCCGGAACCGGCATGGCGCCCCACGGCAAGACCTTGAAGGACAAGGAAATCTGGGACGTCATCAAATACATCCGCGGCAGCTGGGTCAAATAGAGCTCCGACCCCTGTTCCTTCGGTTGGCAGGCCGCCTCTGGCGGCCTGCTTTTTTTTTGGCTGAATGCGGCCTGGGCGATGAGACGGGCGGATTCAGGGCGCGCCCCTGGTCATGGGAATTTCGAAACTGAAGGTGGAGCCTTTTCCTGGAGCACTCTGAACGCTGAGATGCCCCTCGTGCGCCTCCACCATTTTTTTTGCGATGGCGAGGCCGAGGCCGTGGCTCGGTTCGTCACCGGTCGGGCGGCTCGCCAGCTTTTGAAAGGGGCCGAACAGTTTGCCCTGGTCCTCGGTGGAGATGCCGGGGCCCTCGTCTTCGACGCTGAAGCGCGCCCGGCCGCCCGCGGCCTTCAGGCTGACGCGGATGTTCTTTCCCGGCGGCGAGAACTTGATGGCGTTGCTCACCAAGTTGTCGATGACCTGGGCGATGCGGTTGGCGTCGAAGGCGAAGGGGCTGAGCTCATCCAGGGCGGCCTCAAGGGTGAGGTCCTTTTTATCCGCCAGGAAACGATGGATGCGTAGCCGGCTTTCGACGAGCTTCGCCAGCGACTCCACCTTGGACTGAAGCTCCAGTCGCCCGCTTTCGATCATCGAGATGTTGAGCAAATCGCCCAGGAGGTCGAGCATGTTGCCGCTGATCTCGTCGATGGCGGCGAGGAATTCAGTGCGCGTTTCGGGGGGCAGCCCGTCGCCCTGGTCGAGGAGGATGCGCGCGTAGCCGCGGATGGAGGTGATGGGGTTTTTCAGGTCGTGCGAAGCCATGCCGAGAAACTTGTTCTTGAGATCGTTGACCTCGACCAGCTTGCGGTTCTTCTCGGTCAACTCCTCGAGCAGGTGCTTGCGCTGCAGGTGAAAGTGGACGCGGGTGAGCACCTCCTCCTCGCGGAACGGTTTGGCGATGTAATCGACGGCGCCGAGGGAAAACCCCTTGACGACATCCTCGGCGTCGCTCTTCGCGGTGATGAACAGGATGGGGATGTGTTTCGTGGCCGGATCGGCCATGAGCCTCCGGCAGGTTTCAAACCCGTCGATGCCCGGCATCATGATATCGAGCAGGATGAGGTCGGGCAGGGTTTTCGCCGCCAGCTTGATCGCCGCCTCGCCGCTTCCGGCGACGGAGATCTTGTGCCCCTCGGCTTCGAGCATCTGGTCGAGCACGTCGATGTTTGCGGGGGTGTCGTCGACGATGAGGATGCGTGAGGCTTCAGGCATGGTCCAGCGTCTCCAGGAGGTGGAGGATCTTGTTCATGTCGTAGGTTTCAAGGTGCGGCCTCAGGTGATCGAGCAGGGCCTGGCCGTGCTCGCCTTCGGCCCTCAGTTCTGCGAAGCCGGCCTTGAGGTCGGTGAGGCTGGCGGCCTCCGCCGCCTTCCTTAAGCGGCTCAGGAGTTCGCCCGGCAGGCGGATGTCCGAAATCGGCAGCGCCTTTGCCGCCTTGCTCTCGGGCGGTTCGTCCCAGGTGAGGTTCAACAGTTCGCTCAGGCAGTCGTAGATGCGGTCGATGACGAAGGGCTTGGGGATGAAACTGTCGAAGCCGGCCTCGAGGGTGGATTTCTGCTGATGGTCGAACGCGGAAGCGGAGATCGCCACGGTTTTGATGCCGGCGCCGGGGAACTCTTCGCGAATGGCCTTTAAGGCCTCGGTGCCGTTCATCACCGGCATGCGGAGATCCATGAAAATGATATCGGGGCGCGAGGCGCGCACCATATGCAACGCCTGCTCGCCATTTTGGGCGGTTTCAACTTCAAAGCCGGCTTCCTGCAAAATCTGCAAGAGAACATCCCGGTTGTGGACGTTGTCGTCCACCACCAACGCCCTGCGGTGAACCCCCTGGGGCAGGCGGGGGTGAAGGGGCTGCGCGCTCGGGCGGGCCGCGCCGGGCGCTTCCGGCAGGTCCAGGGTGAAGGCGAAGCGGGAGCCACGGCCGGGTTCCGAGACCAGCTCGAGTTCCCCCTGCATCAGTTCGATCTGGTTTTTTGCGATGGCCAGGCCGAGGCCCGTGCCGCCGTGCGTCGGCCCCGCCTGCTCCTGATGGAAGGGCTCGAAGATGCGTTTCTGTTGCTCGCGGGCGATGCCGCGGCCGGTGTCGATCACCTCGAACTTCGTCTTCGCGCCGCCGCGGCTGACGCGGAAGGTGATTCCCCCCTCCTCGGTGAACTTGACGGCGTTACTGAGCAGGTTGATCAACACCTGCTTGATCTTGATCTCGTCGCCGAAAACCCTGCCGGCGTCGGCGGGAACTTCCACCTCCCAGGTCAGCCCCTTTTCCTCCGAGCGCTGCTGGGCGATGGACGATATGCCGCGCACCAGCTCGCCGAGATCGAACTCGCTCTGGCGGAGTTCCATTTTTCCCGCCTCGATCTTGGAGATGTCGAGAATGTCGTTGATGAGCGACATCAGGTGATCGCCGCTTTTCAGGATGTTTTCCAGGTTCGCCCTCTGGGCGGCGGCGAGGTTGAGGTTGCGGCTCAAAATCTGCGCGTAACCGAGGATGGCGTTCATCGGCGTGCGAATCTCGTGGCTCATGTTGGCGAGGAAGGTGCTCTTGGCCCGGCTTGCGGTCTCGGCCTCTTCCTTGGCGATGTTGAGCGCCTTTTCAGCCTCAGCGCGCGCGCTGATCTCCTGCTTCAACTGCTCGTTGGCGCGGGTGAGTTCCTCGGTCCTCGCCTGCACCTGCTGTTCCACCTGGCGGGTGCGCGAGGTCGCCATCCTGAGAATGATGGCGATGAACACCGCGAAGCCGAGGGTGCTGCCCGCCGCGAGAAAAGCGTATGCGCGGTTGGGGCCGTTGTGGAACCGGTCGGTTCCCTGCCAGAGCAAGAACCAGGTGCGGCCGGACACGTTGAGCACGTTCTGCATTTCAAACCGCGGTTTGGCGATCGGCTCGCCGTAGAGCTTGTTTTCCGGGTTGAGGTCGCTGCCGTCGTAGATGACGAGGTTGATGCCGGGCACCAGGTAGGGGGTGACCATCTGGTCGATCATATCCTTGATTTTATAAAAGCCGACGACGAAGCCCTTGAGATCGGCCGGCCCGAACAGCGAGGGGTTGCGGCTGGCGTCGCCCCGGTAAAACGGTGCGAACACCACGATGCCGCGGCGGTCGCCGATGCCGGGAAGAAACACCACCTGCCTCGAGGCGAGCGGCCTGCCGGTGGCGCGCGCCTCGGCGAGAAATTCCCTAAGCACCGGGTGGCTGGCGAGGTCGTACCCGAGCAGCGCCTCGTTGCCGCGAAACGGTTCGGTGTAATAGACGGGGAAAAATTCCTTGCGGTTGCCCGCTTCCACCAGCGCGCCCCCCGGCCCCGGCTCCCAAATGCGGAAATAACCGAGCCCCGCCTGCTTCTGGGCGCTTTCGTAGGCTTCCCGCTCCCGGTAGGTGATTCGGGGCACCCATTTGAGGGAGTGGATGTAGCTGTTGCTGCGCAGGATGGGCTGCACGTAGGTGGAAAATTCCGGCTGCACGTAGGTGGAAAATTCCTCGCGCGTGACCTGCTCGGAGGCGTTGAACAGGGAGAGGATGCCGAGCAGCTCCTTTTCGATGATCTCCAGCTTGCCGCCCAGGATGAGGACGTTTTCCAGAACCTCCTGCTCCATCGCGCCGACCCACAGGCTCTTTTGCTCCTCCCACGTGACCTTGAGCACGATGCCCGCGATCAGCAGGCCGCACAAAAGGATCCAGCGAGTCTGGTTCATGAAGCCTCTCGAAGTGTCCGTCATCGTTCCAAGGCGCGTTGGGCCTGCGTTTGATCACCCCGCCATTATACGGCTTAAGGCGTCCTCGGGCGAGGCCTTTCAAGGCGGCGCGCGCGGCGGGCTGGAAACAGCCATCGACATTGGATACACTGGCGTCCTGGTTTTATCCGGTTACCCCCGTCCCCAAGGAAGCAACGAATGAAAGACTGCCCCTGCGGTTCCCACTTTGCCTACACCGACTGCTGCGGCCCCCTGATTCGCGGCGCGATTTTCGCCGACACCGCGGAAGACCTGATGCGCTCGCGCTACACCGCGACGGTTTTAGGCGAGACCGCCTACCTGAGAGACACGCTCTTGCCTGAAGAGCGACCCGAAGGCGGTTCGGCAAAGGAAGCGGCGAGCCGTATTCGTTTCAAGCGCCTGGAGATCCTCGGCAGCAAAAACGGCGAGCGCGGCGATGTGGAAGGGGAGGTGCGTTTTCAGGCGGTCTACGACGATGGCGAGGGAGAAAAAACGCTCAGCGAAACATCCCGCTTTATCCACCAGGACGGACGCTGGTATTACAGCGATAAAAAGTCGCGCGTGCAAACCACCGCCGCGAAAGCCAAAGGCCCGGTGGTTAGAAGCGGGCCGAAAGTCGGGAGGAACGACCCGTGTCCCTGCGGCAGTGGCAAAAAATTCAAGAAATGCTGCGGAAAATGAACGGCGGCCTCATTGGCTAAAGTACGTTGGGGCGGAAATCGGGCGGGAAGAGGGTGTTCAGGCGAGTGCGAGCGCACCAGCCGCGTTTTTAGCGGGAGGAATTTTTAGACTGCGCGGCAGGGTGAAAAAGGGTGTTCAGGCGAGCGGCCAGCGCACCAGCCGCACGTTTTCCCGCCTCAGGCAGGAGGCGACCCGGGCCACCTCGTCGGCGCTGATTTTCAGGTGCGGGAACACCGCGTTGACGAAGGCGGCCGTCACCCCGTAAGCCGGTTCGCCGAAGGCCGGCAACGGTTCGCCGCCCCAGCCGTAGCTGGCCTTGTCTGAGGTGAAGTAGCGAAACAGCATGGTCAGGTGGGCCACCAGGCTGTCCACCGCGGCCTGCCGGGGCTTTCGCTTTCTGCGCGTGGCGATGAGTTTGCGGGGGTACTTGAGGCCGGCAATGTGGCCCTGGTTGTCCACCTCGTCCTTTTCGGCGTCGTAGTTTTCGGCGATGAAGCAGGTGGCGAGGACGGTGCTCTCCAGGTTGCCGGGGGTCAGTTCGTTGCCGCCGTTTTTCAGGCGGGCGAGTTTTTCGAGGGCGTTGCGCCCGGCGGGGGAAACGCGGAACCAGGCCTCCCATAATTTGAGTTCCTGGATTTCCCTCATCAGTTTTCGTTGCGGTTTCATAGGAGCCTTTTCCCGGGAGCTTTTCCTGGCGGGGTGATCTGCCAGCCTGAGTAT
>QJWD01000315.1 GCA_003235465.1 Nitrospirota bacterium
ACCGTCGGCAAGGGCATCGGCGGCGGCTTCCCCCTGAGCGGGGTGATCGCAAGCAAGGCCCACACCGAATGCCGGCCCTTCGGCAACCCGAGCGGCTCGTCGTCGAGCTACGGCGGCAACCCGATGGCGGCGGCGGCCGGGCGCGCCTCGCTCGAGATTATTCAGAACGAAAACCTGGTGGAAAATTCGCGCAAGGTCGGCGAGCGCATCAAGGCCCGGCTGTCGGAATTCAAGGAGCGCTGCTCCATCATCGGCGACGTGCGCGGCGTGGGCCTCATGATCGGCGTCGAAATGGTCGCCGACAAGAAGAGCAAGACGCCTCTCGACAAGAAGCACACGCGCCGCCTGTTTCACGAATGCCTGCGCCGCGGCCTCATCAGCATGTGCTACTCGCACAACATCCGTATCAACCCGCCGCTGGTGATCACCGAGGACGAGGCCGACGAGGCTGTCGCCATCCTCGAGGCCGCGCTCCTTGTCATCGAAAAGGACTGTTGAGCGGTGGGGTTTAAAGGCGCCATCATCGGCTTTGGCTTCATCGCGAGAGAAGGGCACCTGCCCGCCTGGCTCGCGCGCGAGGACGCGAAGATCGTCGCGGTGGCCGACGCCAGCGCCGAACGCCTGGCGCTGGCGAAGGAGGCCCTCGGCGATTGCCGCACCTACACCTGGGCGAGCGAGCTTTTCGCCTGCGAAGAACTGGACTTCATCGACATCTGCACGCCCCCGGCGAGCCACCGCGATCTCATCCTCGAAGCGTTGGGGCGCGGCCTCTCGGTGCTGTCTGAAAAACCGCTGGTCCTCGATGCCAGCGACATGGCCGCCATCGACGCCAGGCGCGGCGCGCATTCGGTGTACACCGTCCACAACTGGAAATACGCGCCGATGCTAAGGAAGACCGCCGAGTTGGTTTCAGCCGGCAGGCTCGGGCCGGTGCTCGAGGTCGACTACCAGGTGCTTCGCCGCCAGCCTTCGGTGACGGTGGCCCAGGGGCCGGGCGAAGTCAACTGGCGGCTCGACCCGAAGCAGGCGGGCGGCGGCATCCTGGTGGACCACGGCTGGCACGCGTTCTACAACATCGCCGCCTGGGTGGGCAAACAGCCGCTTAAGGTTGACGCGCGCCTGGAAAACCGCAAGTACAAGGACCTGCCCCTGGAAGACACCGCCACCGTCGAGATCGACTTCGGCGGCGCCCGCGCCCGCGTCTTTTTCACCTGGGCGGCGGAAGAAAGAAAAAACACGCTGACGATCGTGGGCGGCGAGGGCAAACTCGAGATACGCGGCAACATCCTGACTTTGACCAGCGGCGCTGGCCAGGAGGAATTCGTCTTCCCGGAGTCGCTGTCCGAGGGCTCGCACCATCCCGAATGGTTTCCGCCGGTGATCGACGGGTTCCTCGGGTCCATCAAGGACCCGGCCCAGAGCAACCTTGACGAGGCGAGGCTCTGCCTCGACCTGCTCGATGCGGCCAAGCGATCGCACCTTGAGGGCCGCGCTCAGCCCGTCGGCCAGGCGGAAGGCGCCTGAAGGGGGTACGAAATGCGCTCCACCCTGATTCTCGCCATCGATAAAGACGAACCCTTGCAGAGCGAAATCGTCGCCGGCCTGCCGTTTGGCGAACGCCTCTGGCGCTCGGCCCGGCAGGCGGGGTTCGATGCGGTGGCGTTTCCTGACGACATTGAACCCGCCGGCGAATCGACCGAACAGCTGTTCGCCCTGTTACCCCCCGGCTATTTGCCCGACGGCGATTTCCTGAAAGCGCTGCTCGCCCTGCCCACGGGCCAGAACGATGCCGGCGGCGTGCTCGTTCACCGCACAAGCGAGCCGGAAACGTTTCTAAAGCGCCTGCGAGAACTGTCGGGCGAGAGCGACCTCATTACCAGGCTGAAAAAAGATTTTCCCACCCGCCGGGAAACCCCGGCTTCGGGTCACCTCTTTCCCCTCGCCTCCCGGGCGGACATTCCGGGCATCGAGGATCGCCTGTTCAAAAGCCTCGTCAAGGACACCGAGGGGTTCATGTCGAAGCACGTGGAACGCCGGATCTCCCTCGCCCTGTCCCGCCGCCTGGTCTCAACCGCCATCACCGCGAACCAGATGACGCTGTTTAGCGTGTTCGTCGGCCTCGTGGGCGCGGGCTTGATGGCTTGGCCCGAGGCACCCTGGCCGTTTGTCGGGGCCTTGCTCTTTCTCGCCCATTCGATTCTCGACGGCTGCGACGGCGAACTTGCGCGCATACGGTTCGAGCAGACCCGGCTCGGCGGCCTGCTCGATTACTGGGGTGACAACGTGGTGCACAGCGCCGTGTTTCTCGCCGTCGCCGCGGGCTGGAGCGCGAGCCTTCCCGGGGCGCTGCCCTGGGTCCTTTCGGCATTCGCCATCGCCGCCTCGCTCGCCTCGGCGGGCTGGATCTATTACCACACGATGCGAAAAAAAACCGGCGAAGGGCCGCTCTACACCTCGGTCTCCAGCGCCGGGGAAAAAAGCCGCGCCACAAAAGTGGCGGACATGCTGTCGCGCCGGGATTTCATTTACCTGGTCGTGGTGCTGGCGTATTTCCAGAAACTGCACTGGTTTCTCGTGATGAGCGCCATCGGCGCGCCGGCGTTTTTTCTGACCCTGCTGTGGATTCATTTCAGCGAAAAACCGCGCGCCCGCTGAAAACGGCAGAATAAACTTAGCGGCCGCGGCAAATTTTTGTTATCATGCAGGTTTCCAATTCCCGCGCAATCCGCGATATTTCAACCCTTAAGGAGACAGGTTAAGGCGCCATGGGTGAAACAACCTACGAATACAGAGGTCTGGTCAAGAACGTCGCCCCCGCCAAGGGCAAGCTGGGCGTGCTTCTGCCCGGCATGGGGGCGGTGAGTTCCACTTTCATCGCCGGGGTCTATCTGATCCTGGCCGGCCACGGCAAGCCCATCGGGTCGGTGACGCAATTGTCGCGCATCCGCCTCGGCAAGCGCAGCGAAGCCCGCTTTCCTCTCATCAAGGAATTCGTGTCCCTCGCCAATCTGGACGACCTGGTCTTCGGCGGCTGGGATATTTACGAGGCCAACTGCTACCAGGCGGCCCTCGACTGCGGCGTGATTCCCAAACACGAGCTCGACCAGGTGAAGGGCGACCTGGAGGCCATCTCGCCGTGGCCCGCGGTGTTCAACCCCGCCTTCGTCAAGAATATCTCCGGTCCCAACCAAAAGAAACCGGCGAACCACATGGACGCCGCCGAGATGTTGATGCGCGACATGGAGGAGTTCAAGAAACAGCACAACCTGGACCGCCTGGTGATGTGCTGGTGCGGCTCGACGGAAGTCTACCAGGACCAGATGAAACACGAAGCCTTCCAGACCCTGGAGGGGCTTGAAAAGGCGATGAAGGAAAATCTCAAGATCATCCCGCCCTCGATGATCTACGCCTACGCCGCCATCCGCATGGGGGTGCCTTACGCCAACGGCTCGCCGAACCTTTCGGCGGAAATTCCGGCCCTCGTCGAACTGGCGAAAAAAACCGGCACGCCCATCGCCGGCAAGGACTTCAAGACCGGGCAAACGCTGATGAAGACCATCATCGCCCCGGGCCTCAAGGCGCGCATGCTGGGCCTGCGCGGCTGGTTTTCGAGCAACATCCTCGGCAACCGCGATGGCGCGGTGCTGGACGATCCCGATTCGTTCCGCTCCAAGGAAGTCACCAAGGGTTCGGTGCTCGAGAG
>QJWD01000215.1 GCA_003235465.1 Nitrospirota bacterium
GCGGCGGACGGTGTTATCCACCAGCGGCCCGCCGTGCTCGCCCGCGACGATGAGCCCCGCTTCGATGTGCCCCTGGTCGATCATGCCCGCCACATGCAGCATGCCGTTTTGCACTCCCAGGCAGGCGTTGGAGATGTCGAACACCTGGGCGTTCGCGCCCAGTTTGAGATTGTCGTGCACCACCGAGGCGGTGGCCGGTTCGAGGAAATCGCGGCACACCGAGGCGGATATGAGGCAGCCGATGCGCCCACGGTCGAAGCCCGCTTTGGCGAGAGCGTGCTCGCCGGCGAGGGAAGCCACCTGGCTTGGAAACGTGCCGGGCTCGAAAAACCGGCGCTCGCGGATGCCGCTCATGAGCTCCAGCCGGCCCGCCGGCAGCTTGAGGCGCTGGTACAGCGGCAGCAGCCGCTCCTCCAGTTCGCTGGAGGTGACCACCCGATCCGGCAGGTGATACCCCACCGCCTCGATGCACACATTTTTAAAGAGCACGTCGCGCCCCCTGCATCGCGCGGTCGATCCCTCTTCCCCGCGTCGCTCCCGCTCGATTCAATCGATTAAAACGCACGGCCACCCCCTTCCGCATCGCATTTCCTGAATCAAACCGCATCGCCTGCCTCCTCGATGACGCCAGGCATCCGCCGGTCGGCGAACTGCATCTCGTAATACTTGCGGTACAGGCCGCTGCCGACGAGCAGCGAATCGTGCGTGCCGGTTTCGACGATCCGCCCCTTGTCGAGAACGACGATGCGGTCCGCGTTCTTGATTGTCGAGAGGCGATGCGCGATGACAAAGGTGGTGCGGTTTTCCATAAGATTGGAAAGCGCCACCTGCACCAGCCGTTCCGACTCCGAATCGAGGGACGAGGTCGCCTCGTCGAGAACCAGGATGGGTGCGTCGCGGAGCAGCGCCCGGGCGATGGAAATGCGCTGGCGCTGGCCGCCGGACAGGCGCACGCCACGCTCGCCGATCATGGTTTCATACCCTTCCTCGAGCGGACTGACGAACTCGTCGACGTGCGCGGCACGGGCGGCGGCAAGCACCGCCTCCTTGGGCGCGCCGGGCCGGCCGAAGGCGATATTGTTCCATATCGTGTCGTTGAACAAAAACGTTTCCTGCGCCACCAGCGCCATCTGGCTGCGCAGGGATTTAAGGGTGTAGCGGGACACATCCACGCCGTCGATGAGGATGGCCCCCTCGGTGGGGGTGAAAAACCGGAACAGGAGATCCACCAGCGTGCTTTTGCCCGCTCCGCTCATGCCGACGATGGCCAGCACCTCGGATTTTTTCACCACCAGGTTGATCGACTTCAGTACCTTCGCCTCGCGGCTCGGGTATTTGAACGTCACATCGCGGTAAGTGATGCTCTCGTTCAGGCCCTTGAGCTCGAGGTCCCCCTCCTGCACTTTTTCCTCCATCTCATCAAGGACGGAGAACACGCGATCCGCCCCGGCGATGGAGGTTTGCAAGCCCGCGTAGCTTTTGATCATTATCCTGAGCGGCCGGTACATCATGAACAGCGCCGCCAGAAAACCCAGAAAAGTGCCCTGGCTGATCTTGCCGGAGAGCACCTCGCTGCCGCCCAGCCAGAGGATAAAGGCGGCGCTCAGGACACCGAGGAACTCGAGCATCGGCGACAGGATCTCCATGTACTTGACGTTCTTTTTCATCACCGCGAGAAATCCGAGGTTGTAGCTCTGGAATTTCTCGATCTCCTGCGGCTCCAGGCCGAAGGCGCGGACCACCTTGATGCCGGAAAACGATTCGTTGATGGTGCTGGATAAGTTAGCGAGAAAACCCTGCCCGAGGTGGGCGAAGCGCCGCAGCTTGCGCGCGACGTTCATCGACGGCAGGATCATCAGCGGAAACAGCACCAGGGCGAAAAACGCCCACATCGGGTTGAGATAAATCACCCAGAAGACGAGCGCGACGAACATGGCGCTGTTTTGCAGCATGTCCCTCGCCACCCCGGTCAGATTGGCCTGCATGGCGCTGACGTCGTTCATGATGCGGGACATGATCTTGCCGGTGTCGTTGTCATCGAAATAGCTGAGCGGCAGGCGATGCAGGTGCTCGAACACCTGCTGGCGCACCTTGGCCACCAGTTCCCAGGCGATCCGAAAGAGGATCAGGTTTTGCAGGTATTGCAGGATGCCTTTGACCATGTACAGGGCAACGAGCGCAATCGGGATCACCATGAGCATGAAGTGATCGTTCTCGACGAAGATCTTGTCGAATGTCTTCTGCACCAGGGGTACTGGAGAGGTGGCGATGGCGCCAACCACGATCGAGCAGAAGATGGCCAGGATCACCCGCGAAAGGTAGGGCCGGATGTAGGCGAAGAGTCTCTTATAAAGTTGCAGGGTCATGGGCCGCCGTGTGCGATTGGACCGAAAGCGGAGTTGCCGGGGAAAAGAAAAGCCCCCGCGCGCCGATGGGCATCAACACGCAGGGGCTTCAGGATCAAAATAAAGGATCGTCAGTCATCCACCCACCTGGGGGGAAAGGGTGAAACCCAACCTCAGGCCTCCACTTCCTTCTTTGGCAGGAAATCCTCCAGGGTCGCGCCGTTTCGCATCGCCTCTTCCATGAGCTTCACGGATTCAGCGATGCCCTTTTCGCAAACCTCGAGGCTGATCTCCTTGATTCCGTTGGAACCGGCGTAGCCCATGACGCGGTTCTGGGTGTTGTCGCGCATGAACCCTTTGGGAACGCGCTCCAGGCGCTCAACCGCCTCGGGGGACCAGATGAAATCATCCGGTGAAAGCGAAGCGCCGTATTCCTGCACTTCCTGAATGGTTTTCTTGCCGTTTTTCTGGACGCCGTTGCCGTTCTCGCCGGGCTTGACGGCTTTTTCGTTCATCACCTTGTTGACGAAGGCGAGGGAGATGGCGGAGATCTTCTGCACGCGGGCGCTCTTCTCGATGCGCGCGCGGGCCCTGCGCCGGACATGGCCTTCGGGGTACTCGTCGAGGGCGGAGATGGCTTCCTGCGTCCACACCACTTCCACCGAGTCGAAGGTGGTGACGGTGGTGGTGTCCTTGTTCTCCTGCTCGTCGGGGCGGAACTCCTCCTTGTCGATGGGGAGGAAACGCTCGGAGGTGGCGTTGCAGACGCCGCACTTCACCACGTCGCCCTTCAAAATGGTGCCGCAGCTCGTGCACTTCAGCGTCACTTCCTCCGGCGGCTTGCCGGCGTGCGCTTCCATCATCTGGTCCTTGAGCTTGCCAAGGACGGCGGGCTCGTTCGGGTCCATGCCTTCCTTCTTCATGTTCTCGCCGATCTGCCGCATCGCCTGCATGGCGCCGGCGGGCAGGATGTTCTGCACGGCTTCGGTGATGACGCTCGAGGTGATCATGCTGTGGCCGCGCTCCAGCGCGTAGCGCAGGATGGCGCCGGTGGCCATGGGGCGAACGAAGCCGGGAATTTTCAGCAGCCGTTCTTTCGCCTCGGCGGTCCACTCGATGGATTCCTCCGCCTGCATGTCGATCGGCGGCTTGAACACCTTGCTCGAGAGGTAGACGTTGCAGGGTACCAGGCGCAGCAGGTTTTCCGTGTTGCCGCCGATGTCCATGTCCGCCGCGCTGTGCACGCCGATGCAGCCAAGAATCAGGAGATCCGGGTTCTCCTCGAGGGCGTATTGCAGCACCTTCTCGAACACCTTGCCGTCGAGCAGGCGGATGGTGCATTCGAGCCCCGCT
>QJWD01000024.1 GCA_003235465.1 Nitrospirota bacterium
CAATTATAAAGGAGCCCGCGCCTCGCGGCAAGCGGCGCCTTCGACGGCAAGGTTCGCATGAAGCAGAAAAAGACGTCCACGCGCAAGAAGGTGTCCGCCAAGGTGCGGCGCGGCGGGCCCGTGGCAAACAGGGTTCGCGGCCGGGCTTTTAAAAAAGCGCCGCCGAAGGGGCCGCCAGCGGGCACAGCGGAGTGGGACGAGGCCGCGCGCTGGTACAATGCGCTGGTCGGCGACCAGGGCAGTGAGTACCAGAAGACCCTCATCTTCCCCGGCGCGTTCAGGATGCTGGCGGTGAAACGCGGGGACAAAGTGCTCGACCTCGCCTGCGGCCCCGGCGCGTTCTCGCGTTTCCTCGAAAAGAAAGGCTTGCGCGTGGAGGGCCTCGATGTATCGGGAGAACTGCTTGGCCACGCCGAGCGGCGTTCGCCGCCCTCCATCCGCTTCCATCACGCCGACGCGCGCGAGCCGGGCAGCTTTGGCCCGCAGGCCTTCGACGCCATCGCCTGCCTGATGGCGCTACAGAACATGGAAGACATCAGGCCGGTGATGAAAAACGCCGCCTCCTGGCTTAAACCCGGCGGCCGCCTGGTGCTGGTGGTGACGCACCCGTGTTTTCGCATTCCCCGGCAAAGCCACTGGGGCTGGGACGACGAGAAGAAGACCGAATACCGCCGCGTCGACCGGTACGCCTCGGAGATGCTCATTCCCATTCTGACGCCGCCGTTCGCCCGTTCAAAAATTTTCACCTCCACCTACCACCGGCCGCTCGCCGCCTACTTTCAGGCGCTCGCCGAGGCCGGGCTGGCGGTGGACGCCCTGGAGGAATGGCAGTCGGGCAAGGAAAGCGCGCCCGGCAAGCGCTCCCGGGGCGAGAACCGGGCGCGCCGCGAAATCCCGCTTTTTCTGGCGATGCGGGCTCGGCGTTTTGCCGGCGCGTGATCGAGAAAAGGATACGATGAAGACCTACACCTACGACCTCGAAGACCCAAAGGCGCTTTTGTCCCGCGTGCGCCAGGGGCTTGTGGCGCTCGGCGGTGAGTGGGAGGCCATCGCGCCGGTCATGCTCGAAGGCACCGCCGAGTACCGGCCGCGCCGGGCAAGCCCCATGCGCTCGGGCTACCGCTTTGTCTACGAGCGCGCCAGGCTCGACCTCACCGTGTATTTTCCCGAAGCGGAGTTCGAGCGCCTGCACGCGTTTCTCGATCAGGAAAAGCTGCCCCTCCTGAAAGGCGTGTTCCAGGCCTCCTTGCCCAGGCGTTCCGGTTACGACCTCAACGAATTCGTCATTCGCGGCATCATCGACGATGCGGTGAGGGGCTGATCACCCCTCCTCTTCCTCCAGCCGGTAGGCTTCCACTCCGGTGAAGTCGAACGGCCTGTCCTCCAGAATCGCACGCCGGATTTCGGCCATCCAGTTTTGATAGAACGTGACGTTGTGCAGCGAGTTAAGGTGCAGCCCGAGGATTTCGTCGGCCATGAAAAGGTGGCGGAGGTAAGCGCTCGAATAATTGCGGCAGGCGGCGCAGGCGCAGTGGGGGTCCAGCGGTTCGCCCTCGTCGCGAAAGCGGGCGTTGCGGATGTTCACCTTGCCCCGGCTTGTGAACAGCGAGCCGTTTCTTGCGTTGCGGGTGGGCATCACGCAGTCGAACATGTCGATGCCCATGCCGGAGAAGGCGAGCAAATCCCCCGGGGTGCCGACGCCCATCAGGTAGCGCGGCCGGGCTTCCGGCAAGAGGGGCGCTGTGTGGCGGGCGATGTTGAGCATCGTCGCCTTGTCCTCGCCGACGCTCAGGCCCCCGATGGCGTAGCCCTCGAAGCCGATGGCCATCAAGTCCTCGGCGTGCCGGCTTCTCAGGTCTTCATGCATGCCGCCCTGGACAATGCCGAAAAGCGCCTGATTCTCAGGGTTGTGCACCGCCAGGCAGCGGCGCGCCCAGCGGGTGGAGAGGTTCATCGAGGCCTCGGCGACGGCGGCGCTGGCGTCGTGCGGCGCGGGCTCGTCCAGCGGCATGACGATGTCGGAACCCAGCGCCTGCTGCACCTCCATGGCGCGTTCGGGTGAGAAAAAATGCGCCGAACCGTCGAGGTGCGACTTGAACTCCACCCCCTCCTCGCTCACCCGCGCAAGCGCACTCAAACTGAACACCTGAAAGCCGCCGCTGTCGGTGAGAATCGGCCCCGGCCAGTTCATGAACCGGTGCAGGCCGCCCAGCGAGCGAATGAGCTCGTGCCCCGGCCTCAGGTAAAGGTGATAGGTGTTGCCGAGGATGATCTGCGAACCGCTCGCGGCGAGGTCCTCCGGAGTGAGAGCCTTCACCGTAGCCTGCGTGCCCACCGGCATGAAGGCGGGCGTGTCGATGACGCCGCGGGGCGTGGTGATGCGCCCGAGCCTGGCGCCCGAGTGGCTGTGTTTCTTCAGGATTTCGAATTTAAGCACGATCCTATGGGGCGGGCGGCGGTGGGGTTTGCCCGCCCTCAAGACCCTGGTTGGCGAGGGTGACGGTCAACTGGTTGAACGGGATGGTCAGGTTGTTCTCGTTGCAAAGGGTGACCAGGGCGGCCTGGATTTCCCGGCGGATGTCGTCGTGCTGGTTGGCCATGCGCCCCTCGACATCGACGAGGATGGCGAGGTTCAAGGCGCTGGCACCGGCGCTGGCGAAGCGGACCGCCAGGTATTTGAAATCCGGGTTCTCGCCTTCCAGGTGGTGGCGCAGGTGTTTTCTCAGGCCGCTGTCGAACAGCGCGGGCAGGGTGGTGCACACGCGCGCCTGCTCAGCGTAATCGAGGCCGAATTCGATGGAGTAGCGGAAACCGGTGGACAGGTTGACGGGCGTCATGGTCAGGAAATCGGCAGTGGAGAAATATTTCAGCGAGCCGCCTTTCTGCCTGAGCACCACCTGCTCCATGGTCTGGTGCCGCACCTGGCCGTAGCTGCCATCGGAAAGGGTGATCCAGTCGCCGGTCTCACTGGGAAACCAGGGTTCGTTTTCCACCAGGGGGCGGGAGAATTTTCCGATCAGTTCGTGCACCGGCAGCCGCACCTCGCCGCCCTCCAGCCTCTCGTTGACGAGCACCGCCTGCAGGCCGATCTCGCGCACCAGCCAGGGAACGCCCTGCCAGATCAGCCGCTCCTCCTCGCGCACCGTGCCGAGGTTGAGCACGAGGCGGATCTCCTTCAGGAATTTCGGAATCCATTGCCTTGATGTCCACACCACGAGCAGGAGGCCGAGCGCGAAAAGGCTGATGAGCAGCCAGTCGTTGAAGATGTAGAGGCAGGCGAGGCCCGCGAGCAGGGAGAAAAGCAGGGCGAACAGGTTGTACGCCGCGGTGAACACCTTGCCGAGCGACGGGTTCATGCGCTGGAACACGCGGTTGCCGGCGATCCATTTGCGCAGCCGCGTGAGAATCCACCAGATGCCGAAAAACGTGCCGAGGGTGATGAGCAGGTTGCGCCCGCGAGTTTTGGCGAACTGGCGGAGCGCATCCGAGGCCGAGTCCACCACCGATTGGTCGCCCTCGAGCAGGTGCGCCAGTTCCAAGCGCGCCCGCTCGAGGTTCAGCCGCACCAGTTCGGGATCGTACTTGTTTTTAAGCAGGCGGAGGCGCTTCCTGTAGAGCTCGGCTTCCGGGGTGTCGGGCTCGGCGGGTTCGCTGCGCAGGAACACCTTGAGGTGGGCCGAGGCTTTTTCGTAATCCG
>QJWD01000399.1 GCA_003235465.1 Nitrospirota bacterium
CTGAGCGCCGATACAGACGTGGTGCTGGTGCACGACGGCGTGCGCCCCTTTGTCACCCCGGCGATGATCAGGAACACCGCCCAGGCGGCGAGCGAGCACGGCGCCGCCGTGGCGGCCATTCCCGTCAACGACACCCTGAAGCGCGTCGGAGACGGCGGCTTCATCGAAGGCGGCGTGAGCCGGGATAGCCTTTGGCGCATGCAGACGCCGCAGGCGTTTCGCTACCCGCTGCTGGTCGAGGCGTTCGAACGGGCCGGGCGGGACGGTTTCTACGGCACCGATGAGGTTTCGCTGGTGGAGCGGCTCGGGGTGAAGGCCGTCGTGGTCGAGGGCGCCGAAACCAACATTAAAATCACCCGGCCGGAAGATCTGGTTCTGGCCGAAATTCTGCTGGGCAAAATAAAATAACATCCATTTGCTCCTCCGCCCTGCGGGTGGCATCTAAAACCTTTATCGCGGACAGCAAAAACCATAAGGAGGGTCGCCATGCTCAAGGAAGGAACAAAAGCGCCGGATTTCACCGTTCTCGACCATAACGGCAACAGCGTGCGGCTGTCCGACTACCGCGGCCGCCGCGTCGTTTTGTGGTTCTACCCGAAAGCCGACACCCCGGGCTGCACCGTCGAAGGCCAGGGTTTTCGCGATAATTTCCATCGCTTCAAGGAGAAAGACACCGCCGTCCTCGGCATCAGCCTGGACGAGCCGGCGGCCAACAAGGCCTTCGCCGAGAAATTCGCGTTTCCCTACCCGCTCCTCTGCGATGTCGACCGCAAGGTCGCCCTCGCTTACCATGCCGTTCAAAGCGCGGACGACGCCTACGCGAAGCGCATCAGCTACCTCATCGGCCCCGACGGCATCATCCAGGAAAGCATCGAACAGGTCGACACCAAAACCCACAGCCGGGACCTGTGTTCGCGGCTGTAAGTCTGCGCCTTTTCCGGCGGAAGGGTTGACCTTGGCCGGTTGCGCGGCTATCATGCCAGCTTTAACTTAACTTGAAGGGGCGGTGAAATGGCATATAAGGAATACCTGGCCAAGCAACCTCTAGACGAGGCCAAAAGAAAAAAGAAAAATGAAATTCTGAAAACCCGCGTCGAACAGGTGGATTTCGAGAAGCTTGGCACCATCGCCGATCTGGTGGAGGCGTTCCAGTCGAGCTCCATTCAGGCGCGCAACATCGGCCTGTGCGGCCAGGTCTATAAAAAGATGCTGACCGACAAGGAGCGGCCCACCATCCTCCTCGGCCTCGCCGGGCCCTTGATCGCCGCGGGCCTGAGGAAGGTCATCCGCGACATGATCCACTTTAACATGGTAGACGTCGTCGTCTCCACGGGCGCGGTCCTGTATCAGGACTACTACGCCGCGCGCGGCGGCGGCCATTATTACGGCAGCCCCAACGCCAACGACCGCACCCTGCGCGAGCTGTTCATCAACCGCATCTACGACACCTACGTCGACGAAGAGCGCTTCGCCGAAGACGACAGCTCGGTCGGCACCTTCGCCGGAACCCTCGAGGGAAGGGCCTATTCGAGCCGCGAGTTCATCGAGAAGCTCTCCGCCACCATCGACGATGAGAACTCCATCCTCGTTGCCGCGAGGAAGAAGGGCGTGCCGATTTTCTGCCCGGCGATCAACGATTCGAGCATCGGCATCGGCCTCACCGAGCATTACGTCGAAGCGCGCAAGGCGGGCAAGACGCCGATGACCATCGACTCGATCCGCGACAATTACGAGTTGACCCAGTGCGTGGTGAAGTCCAATCGCACCGCGGCGTTTTATGTCGCCGGCGGCGTTCCCAAGAACTACATCAACGATTCGGTGGTGATGTCGTTTATCTTTGGCCGCGACACCGGCGGCCATAAATACGCCCTGCAGATGACCACCGATTCGCCACACTGGGGCGGCTTGAGCGGCAGCACCCTGGCCGAGGCCCAGTCCTGGGGCAAGGTGAACAAGGAGGCCACCCACGCGATGGCCTTCGTGGAGCCGAGCGTCTCCCTGCCCTTGATCTTCGGCTACGCCTTTCAGCGCGGCTTCCACAAGGGCCGGCCGCCGCTTTCCTTCGAGTGGAAGGGCGACGTTCTCGAAAACCTGAAGGTGGGCTCCTGAGGGACGGCGTGAGTGAAGACCCGGCAGACGAGGTGGTGTTCGTGGGCCCCGGTGACGCCGCGACCTTCGAGCTTAAAGGCATCCGCATCGACCAGTTGCTCGAGCGAAGCGCCTGCCGCCGGTTTTCGGCCTACCTGGTGCGCATGGCGCCAGGCCAGGTCAAGAAGGCGAGTTTTCACAAGATCGGCGAGGAGCTGTACTATGTGCTGTCCGGCCGGGGCGTGGCCGAGCTTGGCGAAAAACGTTACGACCTGACAGCCGGCTGCTTTTTCCGCGTGCCCCCGGGCACCGTGCACACCTTCACCACCGGCCAGGAACCCCTGGACATGCTGAACTTCCACAGCCCGCCGGTGTTTTCAGACCACGACACCTATTTTCAAGACGCCGGCTGAGACTTTCCCCTTGCCGGCCGTTCGCTAACGTGACCCCTGTTTTCACCAGGCAGGCGGGATATTCCTCTCATTCGAAATCGAGATACAGGCGGGCGGCGTCGATCCCCGGCGTGCCCTTGAAGCGGCTCCTAAGCGCCTTCAGCAGGCTCCTGGCCTCGGTCATCGACACCGAATCGCCAGGGCGGAGAAATATATCGACGATGTTTTGCCCGCGGATGTGGTGCACGCGCAGGCCGGTCAGCGCCAGGCGGTCCCCCGTTTCCTTGACAATCGGCAGAATGCGGTTTCTAAGCTCCTTGCGCGTGAACAGGTAGAGCGGTTCCACGTGGCTGTCGTCCTCGCCGTCCACGTGCACCAGCACGTCCTGAACCCCCTCGAAGGTGCGGATCATGCGGCGGCGCACCTGCTCGGCGATCTTATGGCCCTCGGTCACGGTGAGATCGGTATCGACCAGGATGTGCACGTCCATGAAAATTTCGCCGCCCATCTTGCGCGTGCGCAGGTCGTGGTAGCGGATGACCTCGGGGATTTCCTTGAGGATCTTCTGGAATTCCTCGGCCTTCTCCTCGCTGACGGCGGTGTCCATCAGGTCGCGCACGCCGCTCATGGTGAAATCGATGCCGACCTTGACGATCATGAGCGCGACGAGGCCGCCGGCGATGGGGTCGAGCACGGGGTAGCCGAGCATGGCGCCGGCGATGCCGAACAGGGCGGCGATGGAGGAAATCGCGTCGGTGCGGTGGTGCCAGGCGTTGGCGATCACCGACGGGCTCGCCGTCTTTTCGCCGATCACGCGCTGGTACCGGTACAGGCCCTCGTTAACGAGAATCGAAATCACCGCGCCCGCCGCCGCCATCAAGCCGGGCACGCGCGCGGTTCCCGCTTCCACAATAAGCCAGACCTCGTAGGCGATGCCGAGCCCCGCCAGGATGATGACGCCGCCCACAACCATTTCGCCGATGGATTCGGCGCGGCCGTGGCCGTAAGGGTGTTCCGGGTCCGCCGGCATGCGGCCGACCTGATGGGTGAACAGAACGACGGCGTCGGTGATCAGGTCGGAGAGCGAGTGCACGGCGTCGGCGACCAGGGCGGTGCTGTTCCCAACCACGCCGCCAATGAATTTGATCAGCGAAAGAAACAGGTTGGCTGCGGCGCCGACGAGGGTCGCCTTCGCGCCTTCTGTCATTTTA
>QJWD01000249.1 GCA_003235465.1 Nitrospirota bacterium
GTCGAAGCGGTCCCAGTCGCCGGAGGCGGAGGCCTCGCTGAGCAGGCCGCGGTCCAGAAATGGCACCGCGTCGCGGGTCATGATTTTGCCGACGTTGTACTTGGCCCGCGAGCATGCCAGCTGGGGCAGGCTGAGCAGGCCCTCCAGGCGGCCGCCCTGGCCAATCACGGGGATCGAATGGTTCACCTCGTTTTTCGCCTTCCGCAGCAACTGGCGGACCTGGCCCACCGAACTGTCGATGGAGATCCGCGGGCAGTCCGGGTCCATCCAGGCGCCGATGACGTTTTTTGGGTAACTCAGCTGTTTATTGATGAACCCCCGCTTCGCCTCCGGCAGCATGGAGAGGGCAGCCCGGCGGAACGAGCCGGGAAGCATCCTGAGCAGGCCCGCCCCTGTTAGAGTTTTCGCGGCTCCCAGGTAAACCGCCGAGCGCTCCGGCGAAAGTTCGAGCAGGCACTGGATGGTGTATTGCGGCGGCAGTTTTTCGATGACGCGCACGCCCACCCTGGGCGGGATGGATTCGAGAAACGCCACCGTGTCCGCAACAGGCAGCGCGTGGAGCACCCGGGTGGCTTTCTCGGTGTGCTGGTCGAGGTAGCTGAGGGCGAACGGCATGAACTCATTCATCGGCGCGCTCTCCGGCCGGCTTCTCGATCAGCAGAATCGAAGGTTCCGAATGAAAATACTTGGCGGGCACCGCCACGCGTCCTTCCGGGGTCGACAAGACGGCGGCCACCGGCGACAGATTGAGGATGACACCCACCTGGCCGCCGAGCCGAACGCGCTGGCCCGGTTCGTAGTGTTGCCGGAGGTGGTAGCCGCCGAGCAGGTTGCTGACCAGTTCGCGCGAACCGATCCCGAGTGCGAGGGCGAGAGCGCCCAAGGTGGCGGACAGGACGATGGAAAGAAAGGTCTCGAGAAAATTGACCTCCATGCCAATCTGGTCGAGGCCGATGATGACCGCGGTGAGAAGGATTGCCCCCTGGACGATGCCCCCAAGCAGCTTCGCGTAGGTGATGTGCGCCGTGGTCGAAGTGGTGACGGTGAAGTCCCTGGCCAGGGTGCTCACCAACACGCCGAATACGATGATCAGCCCTCCGGCGAGAAAGCTGGGAAACTGCGCGACCAGCCGGTGGAGCCATACCGAGAAGGCCGTCAATCCCAGAATCTGCGTGGCGAAGGTGGCGAACAGGAGCACAGTGCTCCAGTAGATCAGCTTGGTGAACAGGTCGATGAACGAGGCAGACAGTTGAAAGTGCGTCAGGCGTGTCCTGCCCATCGAGCGATTGAGAATGGCGTTCAGTAGCCGGGTCAGCCGGGTCGCCAGGGCTTTGAGGAAACTGGCGAACACCAGGCCCGCGGTGAACAGCAGGGCGGCCCCCAGAAGTTTGGGAGAAAATGCGATCATCCTGTCGAGCCATTCAGACAGCAAATGCGGGAATTGCGTGATGAATGTCGTGAGTTCTTCCATGGTCGGGTTCCTTTGGTTGGACCTGGGGCCTTGGCGCGCTTCGCAGTGCCAGCGGCGATGCGCTTCGTTATCGGGGATGGTGGAAGGCGCCTTGGAGGCTCGAGAAGAGAGTGGCAACCTTTCCCGCCGCCGGTTCAAGGTGAACCACGAGTTTGTGCGCCAACCACCAGGCATGACAGTGCGGGCCGTTCTGGCTCCGCGTATCCCGGACGAAAAACCACTTCGATTATACGCGCATGCTAAAGCGGTTGGCATGGGAAAAAGCGGCGAGCTTAAAACCGTGCCGGGCATCAATACCCGGCTGGGCGGGCGGCGGGTTATTTCTTTCTGGATTTTTCCTGCCAGGCGATGAGCCAGTGCTGGAACAGCCGAAGCGGCTGCGTGCCGTGGAATTTGCGGCGCTTGAATTTCGGCGTCAGGTCGTGCTGCAGGCGGGCGATCACCGTCGAACCCACCGCCTCCTCCACCGTCACGCCGCGCTGCGCGTGTTCGAGTTTCTTCGATTCGCAGCGGCCGCGAAACGCCACCACCATGCGGCAGTCGAGGGGGCGCGCTTCGTAGATGGTGCAGGCGCCGTCGTCGCCGAGAAAGGGGCAGGGCTGGTTGATGACCAGGCGGTGCCAGTCGACGGCGTCGAGGTTCTTGCCGCTTGCCAGGGTCTGGCGCACGCGTTCGATGGTCTTGCCTGATTTTTCGATGACGGCGTCCAGATCGATGCCGTTTTCGCGGGCGTGGTTGACGATATTGTCCCACTCCAGTTTGGTCAGCGTCACGCCGGTGTGGCAGCAGTGCGCGCAGCCTTTCTCGCAGGCGAGGGGGGGCGCCTTGTGCTGGTAGGCGAGGTCGAGCAGGCGCCAGAAGGCGGCGAGCGGGGAAATTTTCTCCGACTTGGCGAGCGACTTGGCGCTCGCCACCATCGTCTGGTAGGTGTCCTGGATGTCCTTTTCGCTGAAACGGGCGCGGATGAACCTCTCCAGCTCATCGGCGCCTGTCATGCCCTGAATGAACAGGCCGTTCTCGTCGTACGCCGCGGTCATGAAGGTTCTCTTGCCAAAGTCGAATCGGGTTATGCGGGTTGTTAGCTTATTCTCCCGCTAGAGGATGAGCCAGGGCGGTCAGGGCTTGGGCGGGGCCTGGCCTCGGGTCTTTTCCACGTATTTCACCTGCAGCTCGTAGATCAGCTGGTCGAGCAGCTTGTCTTCGTCGGCGCTCAGGTTGCCGCGGGTTTTGGCCTTCAGCATGATGAGCATGTCGATGGTCTGCTGCACGGCGGGCAGGTTGGTTTCCTTCTGCCCGGTCATCGGGTCGGCCAGGTCGCCCAGGTGGTAAAATGCCGACGACGTGAGGGACATGATGAAGGTCGAAAAATCGATCTGAAACTTCTGCTGCCCGGCGGGCTTTCCCTCGGCGGCGGCCTTAGGCCGGGCCTCCTCGAGCTGGTTCGCGGCTTCCTCCTCGGAAAGCTGAGAGGAACGCTTGTCCTTGATGACAAATCCTTCGCCTTCGACCTCTTTCTCGCTCATCGGCCCGGCTCCTGCATCGCAATGGGAATGGGGTAATGCCCCCTGGGTGGTTGTAAGGAATGACTTTAGCAAATCGACCGAACCCTGTCAAAATAATCGCCGGCCTCCTGCCCAGCGGGAGTTTAGTTGTTGCCTTCGGGGAGTTTTGTTAAGATGGCGCTCATGCGAGCCCCATGGGTTTATCCGATCCTTTTCGCGTTCCTGGCCACCGGTTGCAGCACCGAGCGGGTGGCGGCGCGCCTGGCGTTTCCCCTGGTCGAGGGGCAGTACGAGGCCATCCAGGAGGAGCCGGACGTTCAGCTCGCCGAGCGCGCGGTTCCCGCGAGCCTCAAGATGATGGAAGGGCTGGCGAAGGACGACCCGGATAACCCCCTGCTTCTCATGCGCCTCGCCGAGGGGTTCTGCGGCTACGCCTTCAGCTTTCTGGAAGATGACGCGCCGGGCCGCGCGGCCGAGGTTTACAGGCGCGGGCGGGACTACGCCTTCTCTGCCGTGAAGGCCGAGACCGGAGGCGCGGACCTTGGCCCCCTCAACCTGCCCGAGTTCACCGCCGCCCTCGCCGGCCTGGGGGAGAATCATCTGCCCTCCCTGTACTGGCTCGGCCAGTGCTGGGGCGGCTGGCTGTCGCTTAGCCTCGACAACCCGCAGGCGTTTGCCGATTTCTCGCGCCTCAAAACCCTCATCGAC
>QJWD01000107.1 GCA_003235465.1 Nitrospirota bacterium
CGAGCGGCTGGCGATTTTTTCCCAGTCGATGCGCGGGCCGTGCTCCTGATCGGTGCTGCCGGTGATGATGGAAACCGACGAGGAAAAATCGCGGTGGGTGAGCGGGATGCCCGCGTAGGCGGACACCCCCACCGGCGACGAGATGCCGGGCACGATGATAAACGGCACCCCGGCTTCCTTGAGCGCCGTGGCTTCCTCGCCGCCGCGCCCGAAGATGAAGGGGTCGCCGCCCTTCAGGCGCACCACCGTTTTTCCTTCCCGGGCTTTTTTGATCAGGAGGGCGTTGATTTCGTCCTGCTTCAGGGAGGCGTGCCCCACCACCTTGCCGGCGTAGATTTTCTCCGCCCGGTCATCGGCGAAGCCGAGCAGGTTCCAGTTGGCGAGGTGGTCGTACACCACCACGTGGGCGCGCGTAAGCCACGCCTTGCCCTTGAGGGTGAGGAGCCCGGCATCGCCCGGGCCCGCGCCCACCAGGATCACCCGGCCTGTTGCCTTGTTCGCTTCAGTCATGGTGCAGGTGGTTGGACAGGGTGGCGAAATCGGCGAGAGACAGCGTTTCGCCTCGCCGGCTAAGGTCGATGCCGGCGAGGTGGAGGTCGCCTGCTTCCTTCTCGAACGCGCTCTCCCAGTCGCGCAGGTTGTTCTTCAGCATCTTGCGCTTGTGAAAGAACGCCGCGTTGACGATTTTGAAATACAGCTTCGGGTCGGCCACCTCCACCGGAGGCCGGTCGAGTGGGGTGAGCTTCACCAGCGAGGACTCGATCTTGGGCGGCGGCGAAAACGCCGAAGCCGGAATTTCCAGGAGCCGCTCCACGCCGCAGTAAAACTGGGTGAACACCGAGAGCGAGCCGTATTCCTTCTGCCCGGGCTCGGCCGTCAGCCGGTCCACCACTTCCTTTTGCAGCATCAGCGTCATGTCCGCGATGTGCGCGCGGTAGTGGATGAGCCGTTTCATGATGTGGGTGGCGGCGTAGTAGGGCAGGTTGGACACCACCTGGTAGCGGCTGCCCAGGCTGCCGTAATCGAACTTGACCGCGTCGGCCTCGACGAGGTGAAAGTTTTCCCTGCCCGCGAAGCGCTGGCCAAGGGCGGCCGAAAGCTTGCGGTCGATCTCGATGGCGGTCAGCGGGCCGCCGTATTCAATCAGGTGTTCGGTCAGGATGCCGCGGCCGGGGCCGATCTCCACCACCGGCTGGCCGGCGGCGATGCCCGCGAGGCGAACGATCTCCCCGGCGATGGCCGGGTCGTTCAGGAAATTCTGCCCGAGACGCGGTTTCTTCATGATGCGGCGTCCGCCCGCCCCGCCAACAGGCGGCCCGCGGTGAGCAGCGCGCCGATCAGGCTCTCCGGGCTTGCCTCGCCGCGGCCGGCGATATCGAAGGCGGTGCCGTGGTCCACCGAGGTTCGAAGAAAAGGCAGGCCGAGGGTGATGTTGACGGCACGGCCCATGCATTTCATCTTGATCGGGATCATCCCCTGATCGTGATACATGGTGACGACGGCGTCCGAGCCTTCGAAGCGGCCCTGGGCGAACAGCGAATCGGCAGAGTGCGGGCCGTGGGCCTCAATGCCTTCGGCGCGGGCGGCCTCGATGGCGGGCACGATGGCCTCCCTTTCCTCCTGGCCGAAGATGCCGCCGTCGCCGGCGTGCGGGTTCAGCCCCGTCACCGCGATCGCCGGGTGGGGAGTGCCGTGATTTTTAAGCCAGTGGTCGGTGAGGCGTAGGATGTCGAGCACCCGCTCCCGGGTGATGAGTTCCGGAACTTTCAGGAGCGGCACGTGCGTGGTGACGAGGACGACGCGCAGCCCGCTACCCGCCAGCATCAGCGCCACCTTGTCGGTACGCGATAGCTCGGCCAGGAGTTCGGTGTGCCCGGGGTAGGGGTACCCCGCGAGGTGCAGGCTTTCCTTGCTGATGGGGGCGGTGGTGATGGCGTCGACGCGCTTTTCGAGAGCGAGGGTGGCCGCGGCCTCGATGTATTCGTAGGCGGCGCGGCCGGCCGCCGCCTGCGGCCGCCCCTCGGCCAGGCCGGGGGGCACGTTGGCGAGGTCGAGCAGGTTCAGGGTTCCGGGCCGGGCTTCCATCTCCTCCGGGCTTGTCATCCGGGCGAGCCTGAGGCCGGGCGCGAAGCGCAACATGGCCGCCTGCAGGACGGTGAGATCGCCGATGACGAAGGCGGGGAGGTCAGCCAGCCGGGGGTCGAGCAAGGCCTTGACGATGACCTCGGGGCCGATGCCCGCCGGGTCCCCCATGGTGATGGCGATGCGTGACGGTGAATCCATCGCTCATGCTCTCCCTAGGGGCGCCAGCGAAGCGCCGATGCCAGCCAGGCTCACTTCCTCAGCTTGTGGATGCGGCCGGCTTCCGTGGGCTGGGGGCGCGGGCTCGCCGCCAGGATTTCCTGGCTCACGCTGTTCTCGTATTCCCTGAAGTTTTCCACGAACTGGGCGGCGAGTTCGCGCGCTTTCTTGTCGTAGGCCTCGGGGTTTTTCCAGGTCAGGCGCGGGTTCAGCACCTCCAAGGGCACGCCCTCCACCTTTTCCGGGATGTGCAGCCCGAAAACCGGGTCTTCCCAGGTGGCGGTGTTGTTGAGCTGGCCCTCGAGGATGGCGCGGATCATCGCCCGCGTGTGGGCTATGGCCATGCGCTTGCCGACGCCGTAGGCGCCGCCCGTCCAGCCCGTGTTGACGAGCCAGCAGTCCACATGGTGCTTGGCGATCTTCTCGCCCAGCATGTTGGCGTAGACCGAGGGGTGCAGCGTCATGAACGGCGCGCCGAAGCAGGTGCTGAAGATCGCCGTGGGCTCGCGGCTCAGGCCCTTTTCCGTGCCGGCGACCTTGGCGGTGTAGCCGGAGATGAAGTGGTACATCGCCTGCTCCGGCGTCAGCTTGGCCACCGGCGGCATGACGCCGTAGGCGTCGCAGGTGAGCATGATGACGTTCTTCGGGTGGTCGCCCATGCCGGTGCGCACGGCGTTGTTGATATGGGTGATGGGGTAGCTCGCGCGCGTGTTTTCGGTCAGGCTCGAATCGTCGAGGTCGAGCTTGCGCGTCCCCCGGTTGACCTGGACGTTTTCCAGGATGGTGCCGAAACGCCGGGTGCAATCGTAGATCGCCGGCTCCGCTTCCTGGGACAGGCGGATGACCTTGGCGTAGCAGCCGCCCTCGAAATTGAAGACGCCCTCGTCGCTCCAGCCGTGCTCGTCGTCGCCGATGAGCTGCCGGTCGGGGTCGGCGGAGAGGGTGGTCTTGCCGGTACCGGAGAGGCCGAAGAATATCGCCGCATCGCCGGCGCGTCCGATGTTCGCCGAGCAGTGCATGGAGAGCACGTGGTTCTTCTGCGGCAGCAGGTAGTTGAGCACCGAGAACACCGATTTCTTGATTTCACCGGCGTAGCTCGTGCCGCCGATCAGCACCAGCTGCTTGCCGTAGTCGACCACCACGAACACCTCGGAGTTGGTGCCGTCGATGGCGGGCACCGCCAGGAACCCCGGCACCTGGACGATGGTGAAGCCGGGTTCGTGGGATTCCAGCTTGGCCAGATCCCTGATCTGCACGAACATGTTGCGCGCGAACAGGCTGTGCCAGGCATGCTCGGTGATGACGCGGATGTGCAGCTGGTTTTTCGGGTCGGTGCCGGCGTAGCAATCCTGCACGAACACCTCGCGCCCCTGG
>QJWD01000341.1 GCA_003235465.1 Nitrospirota bacterium
TGAAAACGCGGCCCTCACCGCCGCAGCGCTCGCAGTGAAAGCAGCTGCACAGGGCACCCTTAACGCGGCCCTGCTCGTTCCTGAGTACGAACGACTTTCCCTGGCAAAGATTGCAGGGCGGCGCTTTGACCTCTCTGTTCACAGGCGGCTGCTCCGTTCGATCTCGTGCTCCACGCTGTCTTTAAGGTGACCGAGGCAGAGCTTCCTGCCGGCGGGCCTTCGGCTTTGCCGGCTGAATTCGACGAAACCCTTTTCGATGCCGCGGCACACAAGGTGGACCGGCACTTGCCTGTCCTCCCACTGGCTGATCAGGTGGTAATCGTTTGCCGAAAGCGCGAGGCCGGAATCGGTGAGGGCGAGGAAGAACTGCTCCACTTCGCTTAGATAACTGATGCGGTCTTTGTCGATCAGGCTCATGGAGGTTTAAGATCCCTTTCGGTTTTCTCGGGGGAGTGGCTTTAAAACCCGCCGCCCGGCAAAGAGACCCTCGCCCCCGCTGCCGGGGCGAACCCGCCGCGATACTCCCGGCGTCAGCCGGTTTCGGCGAGGGTGGCGGAATCGCTCTTGGCAAGGGGAATGAGCGGCAGCACCATGGCGGTTTCGTCGCAGCGCTCCTGGTGGATGCAACCCTTGCAGTCGTTCCAGACCTTCATGGGCAGGGTGCTCTTGTCCACCGCGGTGAAACCGAGTTTGGAAAACAGGCTGACGGAGTAGGTCAGGACGAAGGCGGTTTCGCGGCCAAGACGAAGCGCGCGATCGACGCACTCGCGGACCAGGGCGGTGCCGATGCCGCGGCGGTAGTGGCCCGGGTCGATGCACAGCGAGCGGACTTCCGCAAGCCCGGTCCACGCGGTTTTCAGGCTGCAGGTGCCGACGATCTTGTCGTCCACCACCGCCACCAGGAAATCGCCGATGTTGGCCTCGATTTCACTTAGCGGCCGGTACAGCACCTGGCCGTTCTCGGTGTAGCGGAGCAGCAGGTTCTGAATGGCCTCGGCCTCTTCGAATTTCGCGGATCGAATCGTGTGCATTTATACCGCCTGTTTCCTCGCCAGTTCCTTTTCCTGGTTTAAGCTCCTCGTCGCCTGTTGCACGAGGTCCTGATACGTCGCGATGGATTTGCCGGGAAAGGTCGCCGCGCCCATGCTGAGCGCCGGCGTCTCAAAGCCCTGAAAGCCCTCGAAACGAAGGGATTCGATGGCTTTTCGAATGCGCTTGCCGACGAGAAGGGCGCTGTTGTGGTCGATCTCCGGCAACAGGATCAGGATTTCCCCGATGTCCGTTCGAATCAGGATATCGCAGTCCCGGCAGTTGGATGCCAGCGCTTGACCTATGGATTTTATGGTTTGTTCCCCGGCGGCTTCGCCATAAGTATCGATGAGATCCAGCAAATAGTCAATGCGCAATTTGATACAGGATAGCGGGGTTTTTTTCCTGCGCGCGAAGTCGAACTCGCGGTACAGGGCGGGCTCGAGGTAGCCGGCGTTGTACAGGCCCGACTGCTTGTCGATAATGGACTGCTTGCGCAGGCGATCCATGAGCAGGATGTTGTCGACGGATATGGCCAGCTTGTCGGCCATCTGCTCGAGGTATTCGGTCCGCTGGCCTTCGTGAAAATGGTCGAGCTCCCGGCTGCCGAGGGCCAGCGCCCCCGCCAGCTGGCCGCGCACTTGAATGGGGATGAGGATCTCCGAACGCACGTTTTCCCGTTCTTCGTCGCCGTCGAAAACCGGCGAATCGCCCCGGACCTCGCGCCGAATCACCGGCACGAGGCCATTCGGAAACCAGGTCTCGGCGGTTTTCTGGTCGGTGAACCTGAGGGCGCCTTGGCGGTTTTTGCCGTAGCGGTCCTTGAGCTTGTTCTCGATGAAATGGTCCGCCCCGTCCACCAGGCACACCCCCACATGCGGCAGGGCGAAACGGTTCATGATTTCCTCGCTCAGCTGGTCCACCAGTTGATCGAGGTTGGTGCTGATCAGGATCAACCGTTCGATGTTGAAGATGTGCTCCTGAATCTTCTCGTTGGCCTGGGAGATTTCCACCAGCCACTCGAGCTTGCACTTCAGGTTTTCCTGGTCGTCCTTCACCCGTTTCAGAATCCGGTCTGTGAGGCTGAGCGTTCCCGTCGGTTTAAACGGCATGTCCGCCTCGTCGAGCGCCTTGATCTTTTGCAAAAGCTCGGGAAATTCGTTGAAAAATTCCGGGTGCTCGTTCAGGTAAATGGCGATTCTTTCTTTATTCATCCGCGGATCTCCCGGGTGTCATCAAGTTGATAAATTTTTCAAGTTGGCCGCCCCAAAACGGCTGGAGCGTATCCGGCGGCTTGGGCGGCCCCTTGTGGCCGCAGGCCGAGGCCAGGAGGATCATCACCAGCCCCGCCAGAATGCGTTTTAGCAGCATGCTGTCTCCCGTTCGTTCTGTCCACGCCCCGATAGCCGGCCGGAAAAGGCGGCGAGAGGGCTCGGCCCTTATTTAAGCACGCGCCTCAGCCGGTTGAGCGCCGCGCGAATCTGCTTCCGCGAGGTGCCGCCCGCCACGTTCTTCCGGTCCACCGACTGCTCAAGCGACAGGCGGGCGAAGATGTCCTCGCCGAACTTCGGCGAAATGGCTTTCAGTTCCCCCAGCGTGGCATCTTCAAGGCGTTTTTTCTGTTTCAGGCAATGGGCGACGGCCTTGCCCGTCACCTCGTGCGCCTCGCGAAACGGCAGGCCTTTCTCCACCAGGTAATCGGCCATGTCGGTGGCGGTTAGAAACCCCTGTTCGCTCAGCCTCTCCAGAGGCAGGCGCTTGAACGTCGCCGTGCCCAGCATGCCGGTGAACACCGCCAGGCACATCTTCACCGTGTCGACGGTGTCGAACAGCGGCTCCTTGTCCTCCTGCAGGTCCCGGTTGTAGGCGAGGGGCAGGGCCTTCATCATGGTGAGGAGCGACACGAGGTTGCCGTAAACGCGGCCGGTTTTGCCCCGCACCAGCTCCGCCGGGTCCGGGTTTTTTTTCTGCGGCATGATGCTGCTGCCGGTGGAAAACGCGTCGGAGAGTTCCATAAAATCGAACTCGCTGGTGGACCACAGCACCACCTCCTCGGCGAAGCGGCTCAAGTGCATCATGAGCGTCGCGGCGGCGGCGGTGAATTCGATGAGAAAGTCCCGGTCGCTGACGGCATCGATGCTGTTCGTGGAAACGCGCGCGAAGCCGAGCCGTTTGCGGGTGAACTCCCGGTCTATTGGAAAATTGGTACCCGCCAGCGCCGCCGAGCCGAGCGGCATGACATCGATGCGCTTTAAGGCATCGGCCAGGCGCTCGCGGTCCCGCTCCAGCATCTCCAGGTGGGCGAGCAGGTGGTGCGCGAGCGACACCGGCTGCGCGCGCTGCAGGTGCGTGTAGCCGGGCATGATGTGATCGATGTGGCTCTCGGCGAGGGCGAGCAGGGTTTTCTCCAGGTCCAGGATGGCCTGGCTAATTTCCGCCACCTCGGCCTTGAGGTACAGGCGGATATCGAGGCAGACCTGGTCGTTTCGGCTCCTCGCCGTGTGCAGCTTGCCCGCCACCGGGCCGATCAGATCCTTCAGGCGGCTTTCGATGTTCATGTGGATGTCTTCCAGCGACTCCTTGCACCGAAAGCGGCCGTCCTCGAATTCCTTCCGGATC
>QJWD01000342.1 GCA_003235465.1 Nitrospirota bacterium
ACCTTCTCGCGCCTCCATCCGGCTCCCTGCCCCGGCGGCGGGGAAATTATTTTGCCCGCCACACGCCAAAACGCTGCCGCCAGACCGGGCGTGGCAAAAATATAACCCTCCGTCCCCGGCCGCATTTCAGCGCCCTCATCAACCCCCGGCCAGGGGAGACCCGAATAACCCTTTATTTACCCCCATTCACCCTATATAATATTGATAATTAAACATTTGAGCCATCCTGGCCAAATGGGCCAGCCACCCCATCGTATCCTTAACCTGAAACCGGGTCCATGGAAAACCTTCCTCTTTCCGATACGGAAGTTCTATTCCAGAACCGCCAAAAATTTTTCGAGTACAATCGATTCAAGCTGGATCGCATCATGGCCTCGTTTTCCGGGCCCGCCCGGCGCGTGCTCAGCATCCTGCCGCGCCTGATCCACGTCAATCACGACAAGCTCCCCGGCTACGTGGCGCCGAACGCCCCCTCGGGCATTCACCAGCTCAAGCTCGACCAGGAAACACGGAGAAACCTCGAGCAGGTGTTTCCCCACGCCGCGCTGCACCGGGCGGGGTCGCTCGAGCCCATAGTCCATTCGATGATTTTGGTCGGCAGCATGGGCACCATCGGCCAGAACGAGCGCTCCGATCTGGATTTCACCCTGCTCGTCGACAAGCGCCGCCTGAGCCCGGAAGGCCTCGATATGCTGAAGGCCAAGCTCTCACGCATCGAGAACTGGACGTGGAATGAGCACGGCCTGGAGACGCATTTTTTCGTCAACGACGTGGCCGAAGTGCGCGGCAACATCTTCGGCGAGAGCGATCGCGAGAGCACCGGCTCGGCGCAGGCCAACCTGCTCAAGGAGGAGATGTACCGCACCATGACGCTGTTCGCCGGCAAGGCGCCCTTCTGGTGGGTGGTGCCGGTGGAAACCGATGACGAACGCTATCTAGCCCTGTACAAGCAGGTGGCGCTCGGCGGGAGCGCGCTGCGCGCCGGGGATTTCATCGACATCGGCAACGTCGATGAGATTTCACCGGGAGAATTTTTCGGCGGCTCCATCTGGGCGCTGATCAAATCCTTTCACGCGCCGTTCAAGACGCTGATGAAGATGGCCCTGCTCGAGGAGTACATCGTCCACCCCTCGCGTTTCAACCTGCTGTGCCACGACATCAAGCGCAAGGTGCACGGCGGCGTGAAGCACGAGGACATCGACCCTTATCTCGAACTGTTCGACCGCCTGCAGAAATATTTTTCCGAGAAAAAATCCAACGAGGAGATCGACGCTCTGCGCACGGCGTTTTACCTGAAAAGCGGCACCCGCATCGGCCCCGGCGAGCTGGAGTCCGAAGGCCGGACGCCGGCGGCGGCCAGCATGATCCGCCTCATTCACGCGTGGAACTGGCAGCCCGCGGATCTCGAGCGGCTGAACCACTACCCCGAGTGGCAGATGATGGAAAAGGTCGCCCTCGGCAACCGCCTGCACAACATCCTGATGGCGTGCTACCGGGCGATCTCCGAAAAACAGCAACTGCTCGACCCCGGCCAGAACTGGATTTCAGAGCGCGACACCCACCTGCTCGGGCGCAAGCTGTTCAGCTTTTACCGCAAGGCGCCGTACAAGGTGGAGAACATCCTCGCGCACGTGGAAGGCAAGGCGGTGGAGGAGGAACTGACCTTCCTCCACACTCCGGCCAGGGGCAAGGAGACGGGCCACTGGCGGCTGATCCGCGGCCACGTTGCCGAGCCCGCTAGCGAGGTGGCCGAGGAAGCCGTCATCAGGCAGTCGGCCACCCTGCCCTTCCTGCTCGCGTTCGCGGCGTGGAACCAGTTGTTCGAGAGCGGCACGCGCATCCATTTTCGCGCCCGCGGCGCCTCCCTCAAGGAGCACGACCTCGGGACGGTGCTCGAAGACCTGGTGGACCGCTTCCGGCGGGTGGACATCGCCCTCTTGCCCAGCGAGGACCTGCTCGGGCCCGAGCGGCTCACGCAACTGTACCTGATTGTCGATTTCGGCCTGCCGCTTGCGCGAGAACTGGTGCAGGCGCCGCCGGAGGACGCCGACGAGCGCCGCGCCTTCATCGCCCAGCGGCTTTCCCGCATCAAGGCGCTCTCCGCGATACGGCTGACCTCGTGGGGCGAGCTGTTCTGCAAGACCTACACCGGCAGCGACTGCATGGGACGCATGCTGGCGGAGATCAAACCCATCGCCGATAACGCCGCCACCGCCAAAAAGGGCTTCCTTAAAATCCACACCCCCGCCGGCGATGCAGAAAACCCGGACATGCCCTGGCTCGCCGAGCACGCTGTTAAGGTGCTTCTCGCCGCGGGCCGCAGGGCACAGGGCCCGAAGGAAAGGCCCGCGCCATGACCCATATCGATCAGGTCCTGTCGCTGGTTCTCAAGAACCCCAACCAGCAAGGCGCGGACCTCGCCGAATACAACCTCGCGGGCATTCACTTGAAAAGCGTCAGCCTCTCGAAGGCCCGCCTCGAAAAAACCAACCTGCAAAAGGCCGAGCTCTCCGGCATCGATTTGTCCGGCGCGAACCTGGCCGGGGTCAACCTCGCCGGGGCACATCTGAAAAACGTCGATTTCTCCGGCGCGCGTCTAAGCGGCGCTCGCCTCGACCTCGCGACCCTGACCAACTGCAACCTGAGAAGCGCCGACCTGGAACACGCGAGCCTCGCGGGGATCAAGGCGGGCAATTGCGATTTTCGCGCCGCCCACCTCGCCTACGCCGACCTGCACGAGGCCCGAATCAAGGGCTGCAACTTCTCCCACGCCAACCTGCTGCACGGGTTTCTCAAGCAAATCCATATCGTCGAGGCGCAGATGAACGGGCTGAACGCGCGCGGCAGCGACTGGACCGGAGCCCAGCTGACGCGCGTCAACCTGGTGGGCGCGGTGTTCAAATACGCCGACTTCAACGCCACGGCGCTCAAGAACGTCAATTTGGCGCACGCCCGCCTCACCGGGGCGGACCTCAAGGACACACAGTGCAAGACCGTGGTGTTCGAGGACAGCCACCTGGAAGGCGCCGACCTGACATACGCCAACCTGGAGGGCGCCAACCTCGAACGCGCCTGCCTGATGGAAGCCAACCTGCACGGCGCCAACCTGACCCGCGCCAACCTGCGCGAGGCCTTCCTCGTCGACGCCAACCTCACCCAGACGGTGACCAAGGGCGCCAACATGGAAAACGTGGTGCTGCGCTGAGGTTTGCGCCACCGCCTTGATTCGGGCGGCTGGCGGGAGAAAGGGAGATGGCGAATGCCCTGTTGATCCTTCATGCCCTCGTCGTGCTGTTTTTCGTCGCCGGCTTTCCGCTGGGCCTCGTGCTCAACCACCGCCTGTTTCGCCTGATCCACATATCGGCGCTCGCCGGCGTCATCCTTCTCATGCTGCTCGGCATCCCCTGCCCGCTCACGCTGTGGGAGGAAATGTTGCGAGACGGTTCCTACGGCGGCTCCTTCATCGCCTACTGGCTTTCGAGAATTATCTACCTGGAAGGCCTCACGGCGCGCACCGTGTTTTATATCGACCTGGGGTTTTTCGCGGCGGTGGTGTCGTCGTTCTGGTGGCGGCCGCTGCCGCCTGGCCGCCCCTCCCGCTAGCTCCTTTAAAGGCTGGGCGTGGCAGAGCGGAGTCCCACGTTTTTA
>QJWD01000414.1 GCA_003235465.1 Nitrospirota bacterium
GCTGAACGCCTCCGACCTGATGGTGCACGAATCGCCGAAGCTCGATTTCAAGCTGATCAGCGCCTGGCCCGTCAACCCGCACAACGGCCCCGCCAACGAGTTCGAGCGCAAGGCGCTGGAGCAGGTGGAGAAAAAACCCTTCCGTCCCTTCAGCACCACCCGCACAGCCGGCGGAACCACTTATTTCCAGGCTGTGTATCCCGATTTCGCCATCACCCCCGCGTGCGTCAGCTGCCACAATCAGCACTCAAAAAGCCCGAAGCGCGATTTCAAATTGAACGACGTGATGGGCGCCATCGTGCTCACCTTTCCCATCGCCCATCAGGGGAAATAGGCCCCATGGTGCAAAAAGTCATCATCATGGGGGCGGCGGGCAGGGATTTCCATAACTTCAACGTCCACTTTAGGCAAAACCCGGCGTACGAGGTGGTGGCGTTCACCGCCGCGCAAATCCCCGGCATCGAGGGAAAAATCTATCCGCCCCACCTGGCCGGCCCGCTCTACCCCGGCGGCATCCCCATCCACGCCGAAGAGGAACTCGCCGATTTGATCGAAGAGCACGGTGTGGACATCGTCGTCTTCGCCTACAGCGATCTGCCGCACCTGGAGGTCATGCACAAGGCCTCAGCCGTGCTCGCCTGCGGGGCGGACTTTCATCTCATGGGGCCGCGCGCCACCCAACTCAACTCGCGCCGCAAGGTCATCTCCGTCTGCGCCACGCGCACAGGCTGCGGCAAATCGCAGACCTCGCGCAAGGTCATGACGCTGCTCAAGGAATGGGGCCACGCCGTCGTCGCGGTGCGCCACGCCATGCCCTATGGCAACCTGGAAAAGCAGGCGGTGCAGCGCTTTGAAAAAATCGCGGACCTGAAGGCGCACGATTGCACGCTGGAGGAGATGGAGGAATACGAGCCCTACCTCGAACTGGGCGGCGTGGTGTACGCCGGTGTCGATTACCAGGCGATCCTCGAAGAGGCAGAAAAGGAGGCCGACATCATCCTCTGGGACGGCGGCAACAACGACATGCCCTTCTTCCGCTCCGACATGGAGATCGTCGTCACCGACCCGCACCGGGCCGGGCAGGAGCTCAGCCACTTTCCCGGCGAGGTGAACCTTAGGCGCGCCCAGGTGATCATCATCAACAAGGTCGACACGGCGGATTACGACGGCATCCGGCGGGTGCGCGAAAATATCCAGGCCGTCAACCCGCAAGCAACGGTCATCGAAGCGGCGAGCCCGCTGTTCGTCGCCGGGGCGGAGAGGATTCGCGGCCAACGGGTGCTGGTGATCGAGGACGGGCCGACGCTCACCCACGGCGACATGCGCTACGGCGCGGGGGTGATCGCCGCGCAGCGCTTCGGGGCGAGGGAAATCGTCGATCCGCGCCCGTGGCTCACCGGCAGCCTCAAGGACACGTTTAAAAAATACCCCGGCATCGGGCCGCTGCTCCCCGCCATGGGCTACGGCGAGAAGCAGATACAGGACCTGAAAGAAACCATCGCCGCCACCGAGTGCGACCTGGTGCTCGTCGCCACACCGGTGGACCTGGGCCGCGTCCTCAAGCTCGACAAGCCCGCGCTCAGGGTGCGTTACGAGCTGCAGGAAATCGGCCAGCCCAACCTGGAGACGGTGCTCGCCCCCTTCGCCGTCTCGCCCCGCAAGGCCTGAGCCTCCATGCCGGAGCCCGCGAGCCTGCTCATCGCCCTTGGCGGCAACGCCTTAAGCCCAAAGGACCCCGCGCACCCCCACCAAAAAGAAGAATTCATCATCGCAAGAAGCGCCATGGAAAAGATAGCCGACCTGGTGGCCGGCGGCCACGGCAAGATCATCCTCACCCACGGCAACGGCCCGCAGGTCGGCCGAATCTTCCTGCAGCAGGAGCTGACCCGCGACGAATTCCCCCGCCAGGTGACGCTCGATGTCTGCGTTGCCGACAGCCAGGGACGCATCGGCTACATCCTGCAGAACGTGTTCGACAGCGTGTCCTCCGAGCGCGGCCTCGCCACCCGCGCCTACTCCATCATCACCCAGGTGATCGTCGACCCGAACGACCCGGCGTTCGACAGGCCGAGCAAGCCCATCGGCGTTTTTTATTCCGCCGAGGACGCCCATCGCCTGGCCCGCGAGCGAGGCTGGGTGCTTAGGGAAGACGCCGGCCGCGGCTTTCGCCGCGTGGTCCCCTCGCCCCGGCCGCTCGCCATCGTGGAGAAGCAGATTTTTCACGATATTCTCGACCTCGGCCTCATCGCCATCGGCGCCGGCGGCGGCGGCATCCCTGTGTGGCGGACGCCCGAGGGACGGCTCGAGGGCCTGGAAGCGGTCATCGACAAGGACCGCACCTCCGCCCTGCTCGCGGCCCAAACCGGCATCGACGTGTTCGTCATGCTGACGGCGGTCGAGGGCGCGTTTCTTAATTTCGGCAAACGCGATGCCAGGCTCATCCACCGCGCAAGCCGCACCGAAATGCAGGCCTGGCTGAAGGAGGAACACTTCCAGGAAGGCAGCATGCGCCCCAAGGTGGAAGCCGCCCTCGACTTCATCGACCAGGGCGGCGGGCGCGCCGTCATCGCCCATCTCGACGATCTCGCCAGCGCGGTGAACGGCAAGGCGGGAACCCAGATTTATCCCGGCTGAGCGCCCCCCGTCTGTGCTAAAGTGAAATTATTTCACACAACGCCGCTAACCTTTTCACCCCACGCACCATGAACCGATCAGAGGAAACAACGGCAAGCGTAAGGCCCATCGGCGGGGTCGCGGGCGCGCTCGGCCTCACGGCGGACGACCTCGTTCCCTACGGCGACGCCAAGGCCAAGGTGAAGCTCCACGTGCTCCAGCGCCGGCCGCGAAAGGGCCGCCTGGTCCTCGTCTCGGCGATCACGCCGACGCCGGCGGGGGAAGGGAAAACCACCACCACCATCGGCCTCGGCCAGGGGCTGGCCCGCCTGGGCCAGTCGGTGTGCCTCGCGCTTCGCGAGCCTTCGCTCGGGCCCTGCCTCGGCATGAAGGGGGGTGCCACCGGCGGCGGCCGAAGCCAGGTCATCCCGGCGGAGGACATCAACCTGCACTTCACCGGCGATTTTCACGCCATCACCTCGGCGCACAACCTCCTCGCCGCCCTGCTCGACAACCACATCTACCACGGCACCGGGCCGGACATCGACCCGCGCCGCATCACTTGGAAGCGCGTGCTAGACATGAACGACCGCGCGCTCAGGAACATCGTCATCGGCCTGGGCGGGGTGATGCAGGGCGTGCCGAGGGAAACCGGCTTCGACATCACGGCGGCGTCGGAAATTATGGCCATCCTGTGCCTGGCGGAAAGCCACGACGATCTGAAAGAGCGCCTCGGCCGCATTCTCGTCGCCTTCACCCGTTCCGGAGAGCCCGTCACCGCCGGCCAGCTCGCGGCCACCGGCGCGATGACGGCGCTGCTCAAGGACGCGCTCCTGCCCAACCTGGTGCAAACCGGCGAAGGCGTGCCCGCGCTCATCCACGGCGGCCCATTCGCCAACATCGCGCACGGCTGCAACTCGGTGCTGGCGACGAAAATGGCCATGACTTTGGCCGACTGGGCAGTCACCGAAGCCGGTTTCGGCTTCGACCTGGGAGCGGAAAAATTCTTCGACATCAAATGCCAGAGCGCC
>QJWD01000043.1 GCA_003235465.1 Nitrospirota bacterium
CGGCGATCTTTTTCTCGAACGCCTCGGTGGAGACGAAAAAATAATCCTCGCCGTCTTGTTCGCCCGGGCGCGGCGGGCGCGTCGTGTGGGACACCGAAAACCGCAGTTCGGGCAGGAGGTCGCGCAGGTGGCGGCACACCGTCGTCTTGCCCGCGCCGGAGGGGGCCGAGAGAACGAAGGGAATGCCCGGCCGGGCATCGGAGCCATCTCGAGGCGGATTCATTCGATATTCTGCAGTTGTTCGCGGATTTTTTCCAGCTCGCTCTTGATCTCGATCACCGCGCCGGAGACGATGGCGTCCACGGTCTTGGAGCCGATGGTGTTGACCTCGCGGTTGATTTCCTGGGTGATGAACTCGAGCTTGCGCCCCACCGGTTCGCTCTCTCCCAAAAGCTGCCTGAACTGCTTGAGATGGCTGTCCAGGCGGATGATTTCCTCGGTGACGTCGGCGCGGTCGGCAAGCAGCGCCACCTCTTGCGCCAGGCGGGCTGGGTCGAGCTCGATGCCCTCGGTGAGGAGGCGGATGCGCTCCTTCAGCCGGTCCTTGTATTCCAGCGTCACCGCGCCCTGGCGGCCGCGGATTTCCTCGGTGTGCTTGTGGATGACGTCGATGCGGCCGGTGATGTCGGCCTGCAGGTTTTCGCCCTCTTCGATCCGCATTTGTTCGAGGCCCGAAAGCGCTTCCGCCGCAGTTTTTAGCGCCAGCTCCTCGGTGGCGGGGTCGAGTGCGAGGGGCTCCGCCTTCACCACGTCGCGCAGGGAGGCCAGGGTGTTGATGTCGAGCTCGCTGTTTAACCCCAGCGCCTGGCTGATTTCAGCAAAGGCGCGGGCGTACTGGGCGGCAAGGTGCAGGTTGGGCTTCAGCACCTGGTCGGCGACGTCCTCGCCGTTTTGCTCGAGAGTCAGGGTGAGGTCGAACGAGCCGCGCGCGCAACGGGCCTTGATGAGTTTCTTGATCGGCCGTTCCAGTTCGAGAAACGCTTTCGGCAGGCGGGCGTTGATGTCGAGAAACCGGTTGTTGACCGAACGTATCTCAGCCTTGCACTGGTAGGAACCGTTCTGGTTGTCGGCGCGGCCGAAGCCGGTCATGCTTTTGACCATCAGGCCTTCTCGACGACCATGGTGTAATGCCCGTTCGTCTTTTCCAGGGAAACGAGCTTGTGCCCGTCGTTCTGAATGCTGCGCGGCACGTTTTCAGCCGGCTCGCCGTCGTCGATCAGCACTTCGAGGACGCTGCCCGAGGGCATGGTCTCGAGCTTGAGCTTGGTCTTGACGTAATTGAACGGGCATTTCACGCCCAGGAGATTCAGGCGGACGCGCTCGTTGGCTTTGACCGGCGGGATGGCGTCGCCCGACACGCGAATGCGCAGGGACTTGTCGGTGTTCAGCTTGTCGTAGACGGCGCGGCAGGCTTCCACCAGTTTGGCCGTCTCCGCGACCCAGGCCGTCACCTGTTCAGCGCTGGCATTCGCCGGGATTTCGGTGAAGCGGTCGATGAGCGCCGCGAATTTTTCCGGCACGATCTCCATGTCGACGACGAGGGACTTGAACTTGACCAGGCACTCGGTGTCGTCGTCGAAATCCATGCCCTCGGTGACGAGGAGCGCCCGGGCGGAGGCCACCACGGCGCGGCGGCAATGGGCCATGGCTTCCGCCGTGTCCTGTTTTTCCGCCGCCAGCCTGGCCTGGAACTGGGCGCGATCGGCATCGGCCAGGTGGTCCTGAATCATGTCGGTGACGGCGCCGGCGCATTCGCCCTGGCCACGGTCGTCCAGGCTGAAGGCCTGGGTGGAGCCGAAATCGATATAGGATTCGGGCGAGGCCTCGATGTCCGGCAGGGCCCTTAAGGGGTCGAGCATCTGGCGGAAGTGGGCTTTGCCCTTGCGGTCGAAAAACTCGCCGAAGCTTTCCCCCGCCTGCTTTTCTTCCTTGTAGTTTTTGAGAATGCGCTGCATCACCTGGCCGCCGTTCTTGGCCGGCACCTTGATGACCGGCGTTCCGAACACCACCTTGTACTCGCTTACCCGGCCGCCGAGGAAAATCTCGTAATGCGGCGTCAGGATGCCGTTGATCTTCTTCGCGCCGCCATGGTAGCCGATGGAGGCGATGTGGTGCTGGCCGCAGGAGTTCGGGCAGCCGCTCGCCTTGATGGACAGGTGGTCGAGCTCTCTGGATTCCGACACCTCGGTTTCGAGCTGGCGGCCAAGCTCCTGGGCGAGGCCGCGCGAGGCGGTGATGCCGAGGTTGCAGGTTTCGGAGCCGGGGCAGCACGTGATGTCGGATAGCTCCTCGGTGCCCGCCTTGTGCAGGCCCATTTTCTTGAGCCGGCCGAACACCGCGCCGAAGGCGTCCTTCCTCACCCACGGGATCATCATGTTCTGGTTGACGGTGTTGACGATCACCCCGCCGGCCAGGTCGCCTGCGATCGCGGCGATGCCGCGCGCCTGGTTTGCGTTCAGGTCGCCGAGGGCGAGTTTGATCTGCACGTTGAAATAACCCTCCTGGCGCTGCGCCTCGGTGTTGCGGGCCGCCCAGGCCGCGAATTCCGGATCCTGGTCGTGCGCTTTGTCCTCGGTGTAGGTGGGGCGGGCGGGCAGGGTTTCCTCGGGAACCTCGATGGCCGGGTAGGTCTTGCCTTCGCGGGCGGCGAATTCCTGCTGGTAGAGTTCGCGGACTTTCTCGATACCCAGCTTGTCGATCACGAACTTGAAGCGCGCCTTGTTGCGGTTGCGCTTGTCGCCGTGCTTGTCGAACACCGCCACGAGCGATTCGCAGGCGCGCAGCAACTGGTCCGCCGGCAGGAAGTCCGTCAGTGGTTCGGCGGCGTGCGGGTAGGAGCCGAGGCCGCCGCCGACGAGGGTGCGGAACCCGCGCACCTCGCGTCCGTTTTCGCTTCTCACCTGCGCGTTTAAGCCAATGTCGTGAATCGGCCCGAGGCCGCAGCCGGAACAGCCGCCGAGGCTGATCTTGAATTTTCGCGGCAGGTTCTGGGTGAGGCTGTGGCGCAGCAGGTAGTCGGTGACGGCGCGGCCGTAGGGCGCCACGTCGAAGGCTTCGCCCTTGCAAGTGCCCGCCTTGTGGCAGGCGGTTACGTTTCTTACGGTGTTGCCGCAGGCCTCGCGGGTGGTGAGGCCGCTTTCGGCCAGGTCCTGCATGCCCTGGGGCACGTCCTTCAGTTTGACGAAATGGAACTGGATATCCTGGCGCGTGGTCACGTGCAGGATGCCGTTGGAGTATTTATCGGCGAAGCCGGCGAGGCAGTCGAGCTGGCTTGCGGTGACCCGGCCCTGCGGCAGCTTGGTGCGCACCATCTGCTCGTCGTTCTGGCGCTGGCCGTAGATGCCCTGCTGCAGCCGGAAGCGCTTGAATTCCTCCTCGTGCACCTCGCCCCGGCTCAGTCGTTCGACCTCGGCGGCGAATTCCTCGATTTCCCGTTTGACTTCCTCGGGAATGTTCAGTGTTCTCGTATCCATGACAACCTCGGGCTGTATAATTTGCCGGGGCGGGGCGAAACGCGGCCCCAAACCCCTGATTTCGGTATAATAATCGATATTCGAACCCTTTGGGGGCCGGTGACGCCGGCCGCCGGACGCTTGCTGGGCTTCGATGAGTTTATATCTTATAATAAATGCCCGGTAAAAAAC
>QJWD01000010.1 GCA_003235465.1 Nitrospirota bacterium
CGTCGTTCACCGCCGCGTGCAGCTCATGCGGAACGAGGGGGTGGAGTTCAAGCCCAACTCTCACGTCGGGGTGGATTTTCCCATCCAGAAACTGAGGGACGAATACGACGCGGTGGTGCTTTGCGGAGGCGCGCAAAAGCCGCGCGACCTGGCGGTGGAAGGGCGCGACCTGGCGGGCATCCATTTCGCCATGGAATTTCTGCCGCAGCAGAACAAGCGGAACGAAGGCGATACCATCTCCGATGAGGTCGCCATCAGCGCCAAGGGCAAGAACGTGATCATCATCGGCGGTGGCGATACCGGCAGCGACTGCCTCGGCACCTCGCTCAGGCAGGGAGCGCTCTCGGTGCACCAGTTTGAACTTCTGCCGGAGCCGCCGGCGGAGCGCTCCCCGCAAAATCCCTGGCCCCAGTGGCCGAAAGTGTTCCGCCTGACTTCCTCGCACGCCGAGGCCGGCAAGCCGGTGACCGAGTACTGCGTCGCCACCAAGAAGTTTTCCGGCAAGGACGGCAAGGTCGCCAAGGTGCATGCCGTGCATGTGCAGTTCGGCCCGCCTGACCCGAAGACGGGGCGCGCGGAGATCGTCGAGGTGCCGGGTTCCGAGTTCGAGCTCGACGTCGAGCTTGTGCTGCTCGCAATGGGTTTCGTTTCCCCGATCCACGAGGGCATGATCGCGGAACTGGGCGTCGATCTCGATCCGCGCGGCAACGTCGCCTGCGACGACAACAAAATGACCAGCGTCGAGGGGGTTTTCGTTGCCGGCGACATGACGCGCGGTCAGTCGCTCGTGGTGTGGGCCATCGCCGAAGGGAGGGAGGCCGCGCGCGGCGTCGACCTGTTCCTGATGGGCGAGACCGACCTGCCGCACAGCCAGTTCCTGGAATAAAATTCACTCGCGCGTCTCTTAAGTTTAAGCCCCGTCGATTTGCATGCATGCCTGGGCCGCCCGGGGCCGCTTGTGCGGCGAGCGGCGCGGCAAACGCCCATGGCGCATGGCGTGCAGCCTTGGCCGGTGTTTTCTTCAGGCCCGATAAATGCTGAATACCCTCCTATCCATCTGGGCCCTGTTTGCCGGCATCGGCCTCATCACCATGGGCAGCGGCCTGCAGGGGACGCTGATCGGCGTGCGCGCCTCGCTCGAGGGGTTTTCCATCGTCGCCACCGGCGTCGTGATGTCCTGTTATTACGCCGGGTTCTTCCTCGGTTCGAAGCTCGCGCCCAAACTCGTCTCGCGGGTGGGGCACATTCGCGCCTTCGCCGCTTTTACCTCGCTCGCCTCGGCCGCCGTTCTCCTGCACGCGGTGTTCATCACCCCCTTCATCTGGGGCGTCATCCGCGTGGTGATCGGCTTCGCCTTCGCCGGCCTGTTCGTGGTGGCGGAGAGCTGGCTGAATGATCTCAGCACCAACCAGATTCGCGGCCGCCTGCTCTCCACTTACATGGCGGTGCAGCACGCCGGCTTTTTCTTCGGCCAGTTCTTCCTCGGTATCGGCGACCCCGGCGGGTTCAATCTCTTCGTGCTGATCTCCGTGCTGCTGTCGCTGGCGCTAATTCCCATCCTGACCACCGTGACGCCGGTGCCGCATTTCGAGATGTACAACCCCGTGCCGCTTAGGAAGCTCTATCGCATTTCGCCGCTCGGCGTGTTCGGCGCCGTGGGTGCGGGGATGGGGCAGGGAGCGTTTTGGGGGCTGGGCGCGGTGTATGCGCAGAAGACGGGTTTTTCCCTGGTCGAGATTTCCATGTTCATGGCCTCGATCATTCTCGGCGGGTTTGTCTGGCAGTGGCCCATCGGCTGGTTGTCCGACCGGTTCGACCGGCGCAAGGTTCTGCAGCGCGTGTCGTGGGCGGGGTCGGCGATGGCGCTCAGCTGCGTGGCGGCGTCGTACTACTTCAAGCCGTTCCTGCTTGTGTTCACGTTCTGCCTGGGCGGGCTCACGCTGCCGCTTTATTCGCTCGTTCTCGCGCACACCAACGATCACCTGAGCAAGCCGCAGATGGTCGCCGCGAGCAGCGCCATGGTCATGGTCTACGGCTTTGGCGCGTTTCTCGGCCCGCTCGCCGCCGCCGGAGTCATGATGATCACCGGACCCGCCGGGTTTTTCTACAGCCAGGCGCTGTTTTACTTCGCCATCGGCGGCTTCGCGCTTTACCGCATGGGGCAGCGCGCTCCGGTTCCACTGGAGGACCAAGGGCCGCTCATCCAAGTGCCGCCGCGTCCCTCGCCGGCGGTGGCCGTTCTCACCCAGGACGCCCCGGAAGGCGATGCTGCCGCGACGCAGGCCGAAGACGGGCGGCTGGAACCCTGAACGCCAAAATGTAGTTATTGTGAAAAGGTGGGGGCTACGGCGCGCCGGGTTGCGGCGCGGGGAACGATTTCGCGCACCGCGCATCAGGCCTTTGGAAAAAACTTTGGCGCGGCCGGAGGCTCATCGCAAGCCGGGAGATGAAGCGCTTTTCTTAAGCTACTGCATCAGCTTCTGGAAAAAATTGTGGTGCGGCCGGAGGTTCATTGAGGCCGGGGAGTGAAGTACTTTTCTTGAGCTACTGCATCAGCTTCTGAAAAAAACCTTTGAGCGGTTCCTTCACATGCTTGCCGTCGATTTCGGCGAGTTCCTTGAACAGTTCCTTTTGCCGCTTGTTCAGTTTCTTCGGCGTTTCCACGTTGAAGTGAATGATGTGGTTGCCGCGCCCGTGCCCCCGCAGGTTGGGGATGCCGGCGCCGGCGATGCGGAACGTGTCTCCCGATTGCGTGCCGGCGGGCACCGAGATCACCTGGGTCTTGTCCTTGTCCAGCAGTTGCACTTCGATCTCCGCGCCGAGGGCGGCCTGCGAAAAGGAGATATTGAGCCGGCAGTGGATGTCGGTTCCCTCGCGGTGAAAGAAATCGTGCGCCTCGACGTGGACGAACACGAACAGATCGCCCGGGGGCATGCCGCCGGGGCCAACCTCTCCCTCGCCGCGCAGCCTGAGCCGCGAGCCGTCGTCGACGCCGCCGGGAATGTTGACCGCGACTTTCTTTTTCTCCAGCACGCGGCCTTCGCCGTGGCATTCGGTGCAGGGGTCGGTGATGATCTGCCCCTGGCCGTGGCAGTTGGGGCAGGAGCTGGCGACGCTGAAAAAACCCTGCGAGCGCACCACCTGGCCGGTGCCGCGGCAGGTCGAGCAGGTTTTAGGCGCGTGGCCCGGCTTGCTGCCCGAGCCGCTGCAGGTCTTGCAGGGAGCGTGCTTGGAGATGTCGATTTCCCTGCTGACCCCGAACGCCGCCTCCTGAAAGGTGATGGACAAATCGAGCCTGAGGTCGGCGCCGGTGCTCCTTCGCCCCTGGCCGCCGCCGAAGAAATCCCCGAAAATATCGCCGAAGGAGGAGAAGATGTCCTCGAAGCCGCGCGGGCCGGAGAAGCCGCGGCCCTTCAGCCCCTCGCGGCCGAACTGGTCGTAGATGTTTCTTTTCTCCGGGTCCTTGAGCGCGTCGTAGGCTTCGGACGCTTCCTTGAACATGTCCTCGGCCTTCTTGTCCCCGGGGTTTTTGTCCGGGTGGTATTTGAGCGCCAGTTGCCGGTAGGCCTTCTTCAGCTCGGTCTCCGAAGCGTTCCTGGAAACGCCGAGGATGTCGTAGTAGTCGCGTTCGC
>QJWD01000320.1 GCA_003235465.1 Nitrospirota bacterium
GTGCGGTATTGCTTCTTGAGATCGGCGAAGTTCTCGCAGTCGCGGTCGATGATGCGCACCCGGGAGAGCCCCTCGGCCACCGGGTCGAAGGCGAGGATGGTCCTGTCCTTGGAAAACCAGGTGTTGTTGACGTGGTCGCCGGTTTTCATCATGGAAACGCTGGTCATGAAATCGCGCTGGTACATGCTGGCGTTGATGGCGGCCACCAGGTGGTTCTTGCCCGCCCACTCCCTGGCCGAGAGGCGCTTGCCCTCGCCCGCCCGCGAGGCGTTAAGCAGGCGGAGATGAAAGTGGCCGGGGTCGATGCGCAGCACGCGCACCCGCGAATCGCCAACCGGGGATTTCTTCGGCGCGGTGAATTCGCCGAAATCGAGCCCCGCCTCGAGGGAGGTGAAGCCGTCCGCCGGCGGCGGCTCGGCCAGGGCGCGCGGGTTCATCCCCCCGCCCGGCCAAAGAAGGGCGGCGACCAGGACAACCAGGGTCAATATACGTGCCGGATTTCTCACCATTCCTATTCCCTATGGGTTGGCGATACGGACCACGGGTCTGACCGTAGCATACCATGAATCCCGCGCCCCGGGCCGCCGGATGCCAGGGGTCCGCGTGATCTTAAGAAAGCATGGAATCCCTTAAAAACAATACCTTTACAGCCCACCTCGCCGGCAGCCCCGAAGGCTTTTTTTCGCTCCCGTCGTACCCGCGAGCGGGCGCGACAGGCGTCTCTCCCCGCTGCTTGGTTATACGGAAAGTTTTTTGCCCCGGGCGCAAATTTTTTCAATATCCCATTGAAATCAAAACAAATTTCGTTATAATACGGGCTCCGAATCTCGCTTAAAACTCGCTGTTGCAAGACCACTCGCTGCCCGGCGCCAGGGCTCTTCAACCGGCGGACGCTTTTGGCGGTCAGTTTTTCATGGGATGGAGTTAATTACAATTTTTCGAGAGGGGTAACGTATGAAAAGCATGGCACGATTTCTGGTTTTGGTCCTGATCGTTTTTCTCGCGGGTTGCGTGACGACTCAATCCGGCGGCGCGGCGGCTCCGGCGGCCAAAGCGTCCTCGGGCGACAATAAGATGTTGACCGACGATGATTACAAGCGGCTCGGCATCCAGGAAGTCGACCGAAAGTAATACGACAAGCGTTAGCCGTTTGCATTCGCCAGCGGGCGCCCAGGGGGCCGGAGGTCCAGGCACCGTTGCGCCCCGGCGAGGCAAACGAACCAGCCCCGAAGTTTTAAGGAAAATTCCATCCCCGGAATTCCAGGGGGTGGAATTTTTTTTTGAAAGCCGCTAATCCATGAACGCAGAACGCCCCGCCGTGTTCTCAGGCGACGACCGGATCAACCTGTACCTGCTGAACGAACTGTACGCCAGCATCGCGCAGGAGGTGTCGGCAAACATGCGCCAGGCCTACGGCCTGGAAGTGCCCATCACCTCCGGCATCTGGGGCGGCACCTACCTGATCGCCGGCAAAACCGGCAAGGCGCTGAGAAGAATCTGGCGGCTCTACTGCATCGTCAACCTGCCGCAGGGCGGGCCGCTGGAAATACACGAGAACCTGGAAAAGCTCATCGCCGTCTACAGCGACGGCTTCACCCGCGCCTTCTCACCCTACGGCCTGAAACTCCGCCTGAAGATGTGGGGCGGCCGCCTGCCCTTCAGCAACAAGAAGCGCCCGAGCATCACCCTGCACATGGAGGACGCGAGCGAGCGGGTGCGCTGGCTAAGAGCGTTTCTCATCTGGAACCTGGTGCCGTGGGAGGAATCCATCATCGCCGACACGGTCAGGATCATCAAGGAATACAAGGAATATTTCGATCTCGAGCACGAACCGGTGGAGAGGCCGGCCAAGGACCTGAAATACCTGCTGCAGGACATCATCATCATCTACCGAACGCTCGAGAACGCCTGTTCAGCCGATTTCCGCGAACACGCCGACCCCATCATCGACGATTTGACCACCCATTTCATGAATGGCCTGCACGACGAGAACACCATCCGCGAGCTGTACCTCAAGGTGTACCACAACGCCCTCCTCTACGGTTACGAGGAAGCCCTGGAAGGCCCCTACCGAAACGCCGGGCTGGACATCCGCCGCATCGACCAGTGGCCGGTGGAAAAAATCAACTGGGTGCCCGAAGAACTCAAGCAAAAACTGATTCCGCCGATCAGAAACCTGTTCGCTAGCTTCAAGGCCCACCTGGGCGAAGGCTGAAACCCGCTCGCGTACGGCAGACCTTTGCCGCGACCCCCTGCCTGAACACCGGCCAACGCCGCTTCGATTGTGTATTGAGGGATGAAACCGCTCCGCCCTCCTGGTGACGTTGTTCGGTCATTTGGCAAATTTTGTCACCAGGCGATGAGGAGGGGGAAAAATAAACGGCGGTTTTTCAGCGGTGGGATCTTTGGAACGATTTTTGCTTCAATTAGTTGCAGGCATCCCGCTGACGGTTTTTTTGACGCGGGCACAGCCGAGGGGAAGTCTGTTTGAAGCTACGTTTCAGGGGAAATTTATGATCTTCGTCAATATTCTGGTCTTTTCAATCGCTGTGCCGCTGGCTCTTTTGGGGCTCGCTTATATTTACCTGGCGCTTCGCCCGCTCCTTCAAAAAGCCCTCCCCAGCCTGGATCTTCCCGAGTTCTCCCCCTTGCAGATTCTGCTCAGGAAAAGCTGATACCGGCGGCTCGATTTCGCCGCCCTCCCTGTCTAGCCCATTCAGCCGGGCCCGTTCAGGCGCTCGGCCAGGTCCACAAATTCTCCAAGACTCTCAAGCACCAGCGCCGCGCCGCTGAAATCGATGGTTTCATTCAGCGGGTTGCGAATGATGATGCACGGCATGCCCGCCGCTTTCGCCGCGGCCAGCCCCTTGAGCGCGTCTTCAATTACGACGCAGGCTTCGGGCTCGCTTGCCGCCTCCTTGGCCGCTTTCAGGAAAATATCGGGATGGGGTTTCTCCCTCGCGGCTTCCTCCTTGCCGAAGATGAGTGGAAACAAGTCGAGCGCCCCGGCGTTTTCAAGAATCGCGCGGATGTCGTGGCGAAACGAGCCGGAGGCGATGGCAAGGATGTGGCGGGCGGCCAGCGCTTTGGCGAGGCGCATCGCCTCGGGAAACAGGCGGATCGCCCCGCTTCGGCAAAAACGCGAATACGCCTCGAACTTCTGCCGGCGAAGCTCCACCGGGTCGACGGGGAGCTTCAGGTTGTGCCGTTCGATCTCTCCGGCGATGCCCTTTCCCTTTGAGGTCCACTCCAGCCAGTATTCCTCGGGGTCGAGGGTGTGGCCGTAGCGTTCGAACACTTCGTTATAGGCGCGGTAATGGTAGGGTTCGGAATCGGCGAGCAGGCCGTCGAAGTCGAGGATCACGGTGCTCGATTGTGCGAGCAGGGCGGTCAGTTTTTCCATGGCGGGGCTTTCGGTCATCGGCTGGCGGGGTTCACTCCAACACGCGGCCGAAGCGTTCGAAACGGATGGAGCGGTCCGGCCCGTCCCACGACCAGTAGATGAATCGCGCCTTGCCGCGGATCTTGGTGATGTCGAGAAACCCCCAGAAGCGGCTGTCCTCGCTGTTCTCGCGGTTGTCGCCCATCACGAACACGTGCCCCTCGGGCACGCGCACCGGGCC
>QJWD01000313.1 GCA_003235465.1 Nitrospirota bacterium
GCCGCGGACCACGGTTTCCCCGGCGTTTTCATCTTCCAGTTCGGCAAGCGCGTCGTAGAGGGCCGACTGCGCCATGTGGTTGTGCGAGGGGCGCTCGAGCGCGGTTTCGAGAAACGGCCTGGCCGACTTGTCGCGAATGCGCCCGAGGCTCGAGAGCGCCTGCGCCTCGACCCGGTAGGAGGGATCGCCAAGCGCGGTTTTCCTGAGCGCCCGCGCCACCTTGTCGTCGTAAAGAAACGCGCCCAGCGCGCGTGCGACGCCATGGCGGATTTTGGGATGATCGGATGTAAGCGCCCGGATCAACAGGTCGCGCGCGCGTTCGCCGCCGATCTTGCCGAGCGCCTCGGCGATGCGCGTGGCGGCGCCCCACTCGCTTTCCTTCCTGAGCGCCTGGCCAAGCGCTTCGATGTCCTTCGCCGACGCCTTCTTCACCAGGTGCGCCGCGGCCTCGATGCGGCCGATGGGATCGGTATCGCGCCGCAGTTGCTCGTGCAGCATGGCCCGTGAAACATCGAGGGTCACCTTCTTCGCCGGCATGTCGTAATCGGGATCGAGGCGGAAGAACAGCGGTTTCGATTTCAGCTTGAAGCAGAATTTTTCTTCTTCGCTCTCCAGCTTCACCGTGAAGCGCTCCTCCCCCCGCGCGAAATAAAACGCCAGCGTGAAACCGAGGTGGAACAACAGCGCCTCGTCCTTGCCTTCGCCCTTTTGCGATTGCTTGAGGGACACCGTCGCCATGTGCGTCGCCGCATCCCAGGAGAAGCCAACCTGCAGCTCCGGGTAGCCGCCGCGGAAGATCCACTCGTCGAACCACTGGTCGAAATTCCGCCCGGAGACCTCCTCCAGGGCGCGCACCCAGTCCACCGTTTCCACCAGGCTATACTGGTGCCGGTGCAGGAACAGCTTGATCGCCTCCTGAAACTTCCCTTCGCCCACCACGGCCCTTAAATGATGCAGGCGGACCGCGCCGCCGGGGTAGAGGTGGGCGTCGAACAGGTCGATGGGCTCCTGGTACACCCGGGTGACGATGGGGCGGCGGTAGCGCGTGTCTTCGCTGAAATAGGTTTCGGCGTCTTCCAGGAGCTGGTAGCGGAACTCGGCCTCGCCTTTCGATTCGCGCGTGTAGAGCGCGTCGAAATAGGTCGCGAACGATTCGTGCAGCCACGCGTGCGACCACTGCTTGGCCGTCACCACGTTGCCGAACCAGGTGTGCGCCGCCTCGTGCGCCACCAGGCCGTTGGCGTCGATGTCGAGCGCCGCCCGCTCGTCGAGCAGCACCAGGTCGGTCTGGGTGGTGACGGTGAAGTTCTCCATGCCGCCGAAGATGAACTCGGGCACCGCGATCTGCGTGTAATGCGGGTAAGGGTACGGGAAGCCGGTGTAGGCGGAAAAGAAATCGAGCATTTTGCGCGTGTCCCCAAAGGCGCGGCGGCCCTCTTTCTCCCTGCCCTTCTCGACGTACCACTTCACCTCCAGCCCGCGCGCCCGCTCCCGGTGTTCCGAGAACTCGCCTGCGACGATGGAGAGCAGGTAGGTCGAATACGGCAGTTCCATCCTGTAATGATAGACGGCGCCCGAGCGCGTGTCGCTGTGCCGGACCCGGCGGCCGTTCGACAGGCCGAACATGCCTCGCGGCAGGCGCAGGATCACCTCGCTCGTCTGCTTGTAATTCGGCTGGTCGAAGCAGGGGAAATAGTAGCGCGAGTCCTCGTCCTGCCCCTGCGTCCACACGGTTTTAAAACGGTCGGGATAGTGCTCGTCGGGTTTGGTAAAATAAATTCCCGCGACAGGCTTCGTCACCGAATGCTCGATGCGGACCGTCGTGCGGGTTCCCGGCTTCGGCCGGGTTTTGGGGTAAAGGATGAGCCGCTCGCCGGTGGCCTCGAACGCCGCCCTGCGGCCGCCCACCGTCGCCCGCTGAATATCGAGGTGCACCGCATCGAGGACGATTTCCGAGACGTCGCCGGCCAGCACTTCGATCTGGTAGGTGGTGGAGCCGAAAACGCGCTCCGCCTCCCAGTCGAACTTAAGGTCGAGCTTCAGGTGAATCGGCCTTATTGGGGTGTCCGGCGCGTAATGCGGCCGCGCGCCCTTGTGGGCGTTGGGGTGTCCGGCGCGTAATGCGGCCGCGCGCCCTTGTGGGCGAACGCCCGCCTGTCGAGACGGCCCCAATGGTCGGACTCGAGGCCCGTCGAATGGCATTTGCAATAGCGAGTGGATTTCATAGAGAATAGAGGCTGCCCCCCTCGGTTGAACAAACGGCTGTGGGGAAGCAGGAAATCATTGTATAAGCCCCGTACGGGTTGTCAACCGGCAAAACGGGGCGAGGTGAGCCATGCAGGAAAAAACCCTTTCCTCCTACAGCCCCGAGGTGCTTGCGCGCATCGCCTCGATCAAGATCCGCGCCCTCAACCTGGTGGAGGGCCTGCTGTCCGGCCAGCACCGAAGCCGCCACAAAGGCTCCAGCGTCGAATTCGCCGAGTACAAGGATTACACCCCCGGAGACGAGATCCGCCACATCGACTGGAAGGTGGTGGGCAAGACCGATAAATATCACGTCAAGCAGTTCGAGCAGTCGACCAACCTGAAAGCCACCATCCTGCTCGACGCCAGCGGCTCGATGGCCTACACCTCGCCCGCGCCGGGCGGACGCATGTCCAAGATGGATTACGCCAGCACCCTGGTGGCGTCCCTGTCTTGCCTTTTGCTCAAGCAGTTCGACGCGGTGGGCCTCACCGTATTCAGCGACCGCGTGGTGAGCCACATCCCGCCCCGCTCCAAGGCCTCGCACCTGCAGCACATCCTGCACGGCCTCGCCACCGTGGAGCCCGGGGGCGTCACCCGGCTAGGCGAAGTCATCGAAAACCTCGTCGAGCGCCTGCCCGCGCGCGGCCTGCTGGTCCTGGTGTCCGACCTGCTTTCTCCCGGCGAAGACCTGGAGAAGAACCTGAAGCTCCTGTGCTCGCGCGGCCTCGAGGTGATCCTCTTTCACATCCTCGACCCCGACGAGGTGACGCTGCCGTTCGAGGGCGACATCCTGTTTGAATCGCTGGAGGCCGACCCGTCCGTCGGCCTCGACCCGGAGGACATCCGCGAGGCGTACCAGCAATTGATCCAGCGGCAGATCGAAACCTGGAAGCGCGACATGCCGGGCCTCGGCGTCGACTACGTCTTCCTCGAAACCACCACACCGCTGGAGCAGGGCCTGTCGTACTACCTGTTGAAGCGAAACAGCCTGATCAAATGACCCGGACCGCGCCATGAGCCTCAGCCTGCTAAACCCGGTTTTTCTTTTCGGGCTCCTCGGCCTCGCCGTTCCCGTGGTGATCCACCTGCTCACAAGGCGGCAGCAGAAGACGATCCGTTTTTCCGCCGTCCACCTGCTTTTGCAGTCGCAGAAGCGTTCCGTCAAGCGCGCCGCCCCCAACCGCCTGCTGCTTCTCCTCGTGCGCTGCCTAGCCGTGGCGGTTCTCAGCCTGGCCCTCGCCAGCCCGATTTTTTCCCTGGGCTCGGCCGAAAGCCTGCTCGATGCCGGGCCGCGGGCGACGGTGTTCGTGCTCGACGATTCCTACAGCATGTCCTGGAAGGCAGGCGAGGGCCACGTGTTCGAACGCGCGGTGGAAACCCTGCAGAGCGAGGTGGCCGCCCTTCCCGCCGGCAGTGTTTACAGCCTCGTCCTCGCCTCCTCGCCCGCCCGCACGTTGATCGAATGGACGGGAGAAAAGGAACGCGCGGAGCACCTCTTGAAATCGGCGAAGGCGGGCCCGCGCACCACGCGCATCGACGAAGCCCTCGCCCTGGCCGCCGCCCTCATCGAGTCGGCGCCGCTCAAGAAACGCCGGCTTGTGCTGCTTGGCGACATGGACCAGAACGGCTGGGACGGCGAATCGTTTTCCGCCGCCATGGAGCGCTATCCCGCGCGGGTGAAGATCATCGATTTCTCCGGCCTGCGGACGGGAGAGAACCGCGCGGCGCTCGATGCCATCGAGGTGAGCCAGGAGTTCCTCACCCACAGCCGGGTGGTGCGCGTGAAGACCCGGGCGATCAACCTGTCGACGCGGGAGGCGGTCTCGCGCCTCCCCATCACGCTGTGGCTGGGCGAGAAAAAGCAGTCGGAAGGGTTCATCGATATCGACCCCGCCGGCAAGGCGGAGAAAACCTTCTCCTTCCCGCTGGAAGGTTCGGAGGCCCTCGAAGGCCGGGTGACGCTGGGCGAGGACGCCCTGAGCGCGGACAACACCCGCTACTTCACTTTCCTGCCCGACCGCAACATCCGCGTTCTCGCCGTCGATGGCGACCCGAAGACCGTCGCCCATCAAAGCGAAACGTTCTACCTGGAACGCGCGCTCAACCCGTTTTCCGTCGCCCTGTCGAACATCGAGCCGACGGTGGCCACGCTGTCCGAACTCGCCGTCGCCAACCTGTTCGATTACTCGGTGGTCCTGCTCGCGAACGTGCGCGAACTGCCCGTCGGCTACGAGCTGGAGCTGGAGAAATTCGTCATGCAGGGGGGCGCGCTGTTTATCAGCTTAGGCGACCAGGTCGATCCCAAATACTACAACGAACGGCTGGGCAACCTGCTGCCGGTGTCCCTCGATGCCCTCAAGGTGGCGGGCAGGGGTGAGGCGCCCTACACGCTCAGCGTTCAAGGCAACCCCCACCCGGTGCTCGACATTTTCAAGCCGCGGGAAATCGCCGACATGGAGAACGTTCCCTTCCGCGCCCTTTACACCGTCGTGCCGCGCGAGGGGGCGGCGATGGAAACCGCGCTCAGCTTCAAGAACGGCTACCCGGCTGTGATCGAAGCGTCGCCGGGCCGGGGCAAGGTGGTCCTCTTTGTCACCAGCGTCGACCGCGACTGGAACGACTTCCCCATCCAGCCCACCTTCCTGCCCTGGGTTCAGCGCTGGATCAAGTATTCCGCCAAGAGCCTGGAGAGCATACAGAGGCAGGACTTGAAGGTCGGCGAACCGTTCACCTGGAGCGAGGACCGCGCCTGGGTGCGAAGCCCCGGCGGCCATTATCTGCCGATGACCCCCGAGGGCGAGGGCTTCGTCTATCAGGAGACCCGCACCCCGGGCGTCTACCGCCTGTTCCGCGCCGCCTCGGATGAAGATCAAAAGACGCTCCTCGGTCAGGCCGCCGAGCGGGCGCTCCTCGCCCTGCCCGAGGACGCCAAGCCGCAAGGCGCCTTCACCGTCAATGTCGACCTCAAGGAATCCGCGCCCGGCAAATTGAACCCGGAAGACCTTCAGGAACGCTTCCCGAATTTTATTTTCGAATGGGCCTCGCCCGAGGAAAACGAACAGGGAGCGCCCTCCAGCGGGTTTCCGCTGGCCACCCCCCTCCTCCTTCTGATGGCAGGCTTCCTGCTCTTCGAGGGCTTTTTGGTGCGGCGGGAATAACCGCCGTGCGCGCCAGGAACAGCGGCCCTCAGCCCGGCCGGGGTTGCCGCGGCAGCCGCCACAGGCCCGCGGCGCATGGCTCCCGGCGCGCATCGGCCCGCCGAGATTCGCCCTAGGCAGGCTTTACCCTTCTGCTATAATGATGGGCATACAATCATCCCCTCAACCCCCGGACGTTATGAACAGCCTGCGCGCGTTTCTCATCTCGAT
>QJWD01000085.1 GCA_003235465.1 Nitrospirota bacterium
TCACAGGTCGAAATATCGAGATCACCCAGGCCATCCACGACCACCTAGAGAACAAAATGGGGAAAACCATCAGGGACCTGGGCGAACACGCCGACGTGCACGTGGCCCTGGCCGTTGAGAAGCACCGCCATTTTTCTGAAATCACGGTCAAAACCAAGGGCTTCACCATTCATGTCGAGGACGAAACCACCGACCTGTACACCTCGATGGACAACGCCCTGGTGAAGGCCGAAAAGCAGATCCGCAAACACAAGGACCGGCAGAAGGACCTCAGGCTCAAGCAAGCCCAGGCCGAAAAGAACAAGAACCTCGAATAAGCGCCCCGCCAAAAACGCCCCCACCCATGAAAATAAGCGAGATCCTCACAGAAGACCTCATCATCAAGGACCTTGCGGCCAGGGATAAAGTTGGCGTCATCGAGGAAATCACCGGCTATCTGAAGACGAAGGGGGTTATCGAAAGCCGCGAGGCGCTGGCCGAGGCCCTTCTCGAGCGCGAAAGACTGGGCAGCACGGGGATCGGCGAGAACGTCGCCATCCCGCATGCGAAAATCCCGGAGATCACCAATCTGTTCGTGCTGTTCGCGCGCTCCACCGACGGCGTCGATTTCGAATCCCTCGACCAGAAGCCCGTTCATTTTGTCTGCCTGGTCGTCGCGCCAATGGCCTCGACCGGCCACCACCTGAAAGCGTTGGCCAGGATCAGCCGTCTGCTTAAGAGCGAAGACCTGAGAAAAAATATCATGGGCGCCTCCAGCGAAGCGGAACTGTATGCGGCCATTCTGGAAGAAGACTCGAAGTTCATCTAAACCGCCACCTCCAAGGCGCTTGCAACAGGCGGCCTAGCCCCGCCCACAATCCATGGAATCAAATGTCTTAAATGGAATCGCCATATCGAGCGGCGTCGCCATCGGGAGGGTTCACCTTCTCGACCGGTCGAAGCTGTGCATCCTCAAGCACCGCCTGGAGGACGACGCCATCGAAGGTGAGGTCAAGCGCTTTCGCGAGGGCATCCAGAAGACCAAGGTCCAGATGCAGGAGATCAAAAAGCGCGCACAAAAAGTGGCGGACAAATACGCCGTCATTCTCGACACCTACACGCTGCTATTGGAGGACGAGATCCTGGTCAGCGACACCATCGAGAACATCCGCCGCGACAACCAGAACGCCGAATACGCGCTGACGCAAACGCTGGAGAAATTCACCCACCTGTTCAGCAACATCAGCGACGAGTACCTGCAGGGCAAGAAGGACGACCTCGACCTGGTCGTGCATGCGGTCATCCGCAACCTCACCGGGCACACCCAGGAAACGCTTTCGGAAATCCTCGAGCCCGTCATCGTGGTGACCCACCAGCTGAGCCCCTCCGACACCCTCACCATGCCCAAGCACCTGGTGCTTGGCCTGGCGACCGAGGTCGGCGGCAAGACCTCGCACGTCGGCATCTTCGCCTCGGCGCTCGGCATCCCCGCGGTCGGCGGCATGCCCGACTTGACCTCGCGGTTGAATTCCGGCGACACCCTCGTCGTCGACGGCATCAACGGCCAGGTGATCGTCAACCCGTCCGCGAACAAGCTGCGCCACTACCGGCGCAAGCAGCAAAATTACATCGCGTACCAGGAAAAGCTTCTGGAGGACATTCACAAGCCCGCCGTCACGCTGGACGGCCATCCGGTGAAGCTCCTGGCCAACATCGAATCCGCCGACGAGGTGGCCACCCTGAACAAGTACGGCGCGGAAGGCGTCGGCCTGTACCGCACCGAGTTTTTGTACATGGGCTCGAGCAAGCTTCCCGAGGAGGTCGACCTTTACGAGAATTTCAAGAAGGTGGCGAAAGGGCTTCAGCCCAGGCCGCTTGTCATCCGCACGCTCGACATCGGCATGGACAAGCATTTCCTGCACGACGAAGGCAACGATGAGGAGAACCCCGCCCTGGGCCTGAGAGGCATCCGCCTGTCGCTCGTCCAGCCGGAGCTGTTCCTGAGCCAGCTGAGGGCGATACTCCGCGCCAGCCTGTACGGCGACGTGAAGATCCTCCTGCCGATGATATCGGCCATCGAGGAAGTGGAGGAAGCGCTTGGCCTGCTCGACCAGGCCAAGCAGGAACTGAGGGCAAACGAGATTCCCTTCAACGAGGATATCGAGGTGGGGGCGATGGTTGAAACCCCGGCGGCGGCGCTCGTCATCGACCAGCTGCTTGAGCGGGTGGATTTCATCAGCATCGGCACCAACGATCTCATCCAGTACCTGCTGGCGGTGGACCGCACCAACGGCAACGTGGCGCACCTCTACCAGCCGTTTCATCCGGCGGTGCTGAGGGCGCTCAAGGACGTGTTCTCCGCCGCCGAAAAGGCCGGCAAGCCGGTGTCGATCTGCGGCGAACTGGGCGGCGACCCCCTGGCCACCCTGCTCATCCTGGGCCTCGGGCCGATTCAGGAACTCAGCATGGAGCCGCACGCCATCCCCAAGGTCAAAAAGGTCCTGAGAAAAACCCGGCTCAAGGAGGCGCGCAAACTGGCCGCCAGGGCCCTCGCCCTGCCTTCGACCCGGGAAATCGACCGGTTGATCAACGAAGAAATGCGAACCCGGTTCCCGGCGGATTTCGATCGGGATTTATCGTTCGAGGAAAAAAAGCTGGCGGAGCCTTCGGCACCCTAGGCATTCGCCGTTAAATATCCGATTCTCATCCAACCACCATCAACGTAAAGGCCGCTCAATGAACCCAGGTAATTTCCTTTTCACGTCAGAATCCGTATCCGAAGGCCACCCGGACAAGATCGCCGATCAGATCTCAGACGCGATCCTCGACAATATTCTGGAAAAGGACCCGCGCGCCCGCGTCGCCTGCGAAACCCTGGTCACGACGGGTTTCGCCGTGGTCGCCGGTGAAATCACCACCAACTGCTACGTCGACGTGCCCAAGGTCGTCCGCCAGACGGTGAAGAACATCGGCTATTCGCACTCCGAAATGGGGTTCGACTTCGAGACCTGCGGCGTGCTCGTCGCCTTCGGCCAGCAATCCGCCGACATCGCCCGCGGCGTCGACGACGACAAGCGCGAGCAGGGCGCGGGCGACCAGGGCATGATGTTCGGCTACGCCAGCAACGAGACGAAAGAGCTGATGCCGATGCCCATCATGTTCGCCCACAAGCTGGTGCGCAGGCTCGCGCAGGTGCGCAAGAACGAATCCCTGCCCTATCTCAGGCCGGACAGCAAGTCGCAGGTTTCGGTGCGCTACGAGAACAACAAGCCAGTGGCCATCGAAACCGTCGTCATCTCCACCCAGCACGATCCCGATGTGACCAACCGCCAGCTGCGCAAGGAAATCACCGACGAGGTCATCAACAAGGTGATCCCGGAACGCTTTCGCGGCAAGAAGATGAAAATCTTCATCAACCCGACGGGCCGCTTCGTCGTCGGCGGGCCGAACGGCGACTGCGGCCTCACCGGCCGCAAGATCATCGTAGACACCTACGGCGGTTTCGCCCGCCACGGCGGCGGCGCTTTTTCCGGCAAGGACCCGTCGAAGGTGGACCGCTCGGCGGCGTATATGGCCCGCTACATCGCCAAGAACCTGGTTGCCGCCGGCATCGCCGACCGCTGCGAAGTGCA
>QJWD01000275.1 GCA_003235465.1 Nitrospirota bacterium
GGGCGAGGTGATGACGACGATGCGCCCGTAACGCGCCTGCATCATCGCCTGCACCGCCTGCTTCAACACGTTGAAGGTGCCCGTCAGGTTGGTCTGGATGACCTGGTTCCAGTCGTCCGCCTTCATCATGCCGACAACGGCATCACGGCGAATGCCCGAGCTGTGCACCAGCACCTGAAACGGCCCGCTCTCCTCCACCTGATCGCGGAAAAACCCTTCCACCCCGCCGTAGTCGGCGACATCGAATTTTTTGATCGTGAGGCGGTCCTGGGCTTCGCGGTTGGCCGCGAGGAATTCTTCCGCCGCCTTGTCGTCGCCAAGGTAGGTGGCGACAACGCGCGCTCCGGCACTCAGCAGCGCCTCGGAAACCGCCCGGCCGATGCCGCGGGTGCCGCCGGTGACGATGGCCGTCTGATCTTTAAAATCGAAAATCATGCACGTCCAATACAGCCCGCCGCCAAAGGCCGTACCCGATCACGCGGGGGCGGAGGCAAGGGATGACCTGGGCTCGGAAGATCTGACGAACTTGTCCACCTCGTTGGCCACGATGACGCCGTAGTTGGCCGCGCCAAGCCAGCCGGACATGATGATGCCCACCGAGCCGGAATGAAACAGGCCGGCGATCTGCTTGGGCAAATCGCGGCTGATCTTGAGACCTTCGAACTTGGTTCCGAACGAGGTGCCGCCCGGGGCAAGGGTGTAGCGCTTGAAGGTCATCGGCGTGGCGGCTTCCACGTGGTCGATCTTGGCGCGGATATCCGGAACGAATCTTTCCAGCGCGGTGAGCGTATCCTCGATCAGCCGGTTCTTGTCCCGCTCGTATTCCTCGTCGCTCAGGTGGGCCCAATCCTCGTAGCGGGCGTTGGTCGAGGCGACGATGGAATAGCGGTTTGTTTCCGGCCGGATGGACGGGTAGTAAAACGAAAACGTCCGGCTGGTGACGTTCTTGCAAAGGATCTTCTCGGTGTCGTACTCCTCGGCATCGGAGGAAAACAGGAGATCGCCGACGTAGTCGATGCTCTCGCCCTTGCGGATGCCGATATAGACCTGGCAGCTCGAATTGTTGAGGCGAACCTTGCCGACCTCCTCGAGAAACTCCGGGCTGAAATGCTCGTCGCCCGCCAGCTTGTGCACCGTGGTGAGGATGTTGGAGTTGGACAACACCGAGGTGCAGGCGATGTCGCGGCCGTTGATGCGAACCCCGCGCACCGAACCGTCCTCGACATGAACCTTCTCCACCAGGCAATGGGTGCGGATGTCGACGCCGTTTTTCAGAAGCTCCTTCTTCATTTTCTTGATGAGCGTGTCGGTGCCCCCCTTGTAGGTGAACACCCCCTTGCTCATGAAATTGGAGAACACGATGCCGTAGGTCAGCGCCGGGTCGTCGAGGGTGGAGCCGTTGGCGTAGGTGATCGGCTCCATGAGAAAACGCCAGACGTCCTTTCGGCCGGGAAAGAATTTTTCGAACAGGTCGCGCGTGGTCATCACGATCTCGTCGTAGAAATTCATTTTCCTGACGGTGTCGAAAAACTCGTCGATAACCTCCTTCATGATGCCGAAGCGCTCGCGCAGGATGCAGGTGAAGTCGACCTTGTCGAAGGTGGTGTTGAGCTTGAACTGCGGGTTGTCGAAGCGGATGCCCTCGAGGCGGATCACCGAATCGGCGATCTCCCGCGTCCAGTACTTGCGAAAGGTTTTGATCATGCCGCAGGGAAAGCCGTGCAGGGAGATGTCGAGAATGTGGCCGCCGCGGCGCTTGAACCAGGTGGCGAGGCCGCCCAGATTGTAATGGTGCTCGGCGAGCAGCACCCGGTGCCCCAGGCGGGACAGCAGGTTGGCGGCGGTCATCCCCGCGAGGCCGCTGCCCACCACCACCACATCGTACGACGGTTTCGCGTTTTTAAGCCAATCTCGAGCCATGATGAACAATCCGCCTGATTATGAGCCCGCCATTTCTTTCAGGACGTGCAGGTTGGCGATGGTGATCCCACTCAGCGTCGCCCCGACGATGCCCAGGAACCCCTGGTCGGTCCCGCATATATAGAGGTTCTTAATCGGCGTGGTGCCGCTTTTGATTTTCCTGGGCGCCCCGTACACCGCGCCGTTCAGGTGGCCGGTGTACTTTTTAATGGTTTTGGGCGTAAACGAGTCTAAAAATACCACAGAATCGCTGAAATCTGGGGAAAATGTAAACAGCGATTTAAGCGCCCGCGCCCGCTCTTCCTTCTTCGCCTGCACGTAATCCGCGCGCTTCATCTCGTCCCACAAGGCGAAATTCGCCAGGCTGGTGAGCCTCAGCATGCCTTCCTTGGCGGGCGCCGAGGCTGCGAAATTCTCCGGGCAGCACAGCACCCCGCTCGTCGGATCGATGAGCTCATCGGGCACCCGGTAATCGAAGCGCGGGCGCGTGCTGAAAAACACGATGCTCTTGTCGTAGCCCAGGTCCATCGCCGGCCGGTCGAGGACGAACAGGGACTCCATGAACGATAGCTGCCCGGCCTCGGGGACGTCCCGCCCGGCCACCTCGGGCTCAGCAAGCGCCAGCGTTTCCAGGTAGCCCGCCGAGGAAATCACCTTGGCCGCGGCGATGCGCTCGCCATCCGCCAGCGTCACCGCCTTTACCGCCCCGTCGCCGGTTTCGATGCCCGCCACACCTTCGCCCAGCCGGAGTTCGCCGCCCAGTTCCTGGTAGCGCTTAACGAAGAGATCGAGGATGTATTTCATGCCGCCTTCGGGCTTGGCGAGGCCCTGCATGAAGATGCTCTTGAACATGATGACGAACTGGTAGAAATCCATTTCCCGCTCGCGCGCGCTACCGTAAAACATCAGGGGGCAGAACAGCATGTCGATGAGCACCGAATCGCTCAGGCAGCTCTCGAGCACCGGGCGGGAGGGGAGGGGGCGGGCATCATCGAGGCTCAGCTCGTCGAACTCCATGATGATCTTCACCAGCTTGCGAAAACCGTCGATCTGGCGCGGGAACTGGCGCGCCACCTCGCTTTCGAGATATTCGAACTCGTTGGTGAAAACCAGGCTGTGCTCGGGAAAGCGGATTTCGGAGCGAAGCTGCTCCGAGAGGCGGAATTCCTCGTGCCTGAACCTCAGCTGTTTCAGGAGTTTGCCCAGGGGGGAGCGGCGGTCGCCCTTTTTGCTGAAATTGGTCATGGCGTGCAGGCCCACGTCGAACGTCCTGTTTTTGCGGACGTAGAACGAATTGAGCCCGCCCGGCACCGTGTGCTTTTCGACAATCAGCACGCGGCGGTCGAACTGCGCCAGGCGAATCCCGGCAGCCAGGCCGGAAAGGCCCGATCCGATGATGATGACGTCGTAGTCCATGGCTCCTCGCACGGGCGGCCCGGGGCCATGCCCTGCCCCGATTATAGCCCGATCCCGGCTACTGGCAAGCTGAAAAGCCAGACGGCGAAAACGATAACTTATTTAAAATAAAAGGGTAATTGAACTAAAGGCGGGGTCAGCTGGCCAGTCGGCGGTCTTTCAGGAGAGGCTGTAGGTAGGAGATGCAACCGGCCATGGTGGCCAGGTGCTCGTAATCCTTTTCCGGGACTTCGATGTTAAAGCGCTTCCTGAGCTCCATTA